>CAYTKX010000103.1:0-2756 GCA_964438495.1 uncultured Staphylococcaceae bacterium | reverse complement strand
CCGCGCCGGGGTTGCTAGACGACGTGATGGCGTGCGTGTGGTTGCCCGCCGCCGCATTCAGAGAGTTATGGGCCAACGTGCCCGGCTTGGTGAGCGCGATGGCGTCCGCCGAGACAGTGAGCCCCGCGCCCGCGCCCACCGCCAGCACCTTGCCGGAGATGGTCAGCCCGTTCCCGGCGATGGTGTCCGCCAGCCGCAAGCCGCTGGAGATTTCTAGCCCGCTTGTCGTCGCCAGACGTAGACTCAGTTGCTGCGTGCTCAGGCTCAAGCCGGTGTTGCCGACGGTGACGGGGTTATGATGCGCGCTGGCGTCGCCGGTGTGCGCCGCGATGTCCAGTTCGTGCGTGTGCAACCCGCCCACTACCGTGTTACCCGTCGCCATGCTAACGGTAGTGGGCGAGGGAGCCGCCGCACCGCCGCCGCCGCCCTTGGGCTGGCCCGAGGCGTCGTACACCGTCATGCGCGGTCTGCGTTCCCGCCGCTCCTGGCTCCTCGCCGTCATCGCCCCACGTCCTCCAGACTGCCGCTCAAGGTCCACACCACCTGGCTGGCGTTCGTCGCCGTCCCCCGGATGGTGTCGCCTTCTGCCAGCAACCAGTCGGTGAGTTCCAATCGCTCCCCCGCCGCCAGTTCCGCCTGCGCCCACAGGCGCGACGTGCCGCCCGAGGGCTCCACGTACAGGCTCACGGTGTTTGTCGCCCCGCCCGCCGGGTTCTGGCAGGAGAGGGCGTGCACGTACAGCCGCACGCCCGCCTCCACCGTGTACAGCGCCGCCTCCGAGTCGGAGAGCAGCCCGTTCGTCACCAGCGCCCGCTCACGTCCGCTCATGCGCTACTCCTACTCGGGACCGATGGCAAGCCAGTACAGGTTTACCGTGCCATCATGGGTACTGCTCTCATCATCGGCGCGAATCCACCCCTGAAAAGCCGTTTTGGATACCGATGTGAGCATAAACATGTACCGCGCGCTGTCCGACGTGACGGCTTCCACCTGGGCGTACACCAGGGGCGTATACGAAAAGGCTACGGGGAACCCGAGAGACACGCCCGCGCTACCCGAGGAAACCTCGTACTCGTAGGTGCCGCCCTGCATCCGCACGGTAGTCGGCGTGTAGGTAGTGCCACCCGCCGTGGCCCAATCTGTCGCGCTACCACCCATGCGCCGATAGAACTGCGGCACGCGGTTCCCCACCTTGGTATCGTCCACCGCGTCGTTTGCCAGATGCGCCGTGTCAATGGACCCGTCTACATACTGGTCCGAGTCCACGCTGTTGGCGCTCATGTGCTCCAGGTCCACCGCGCCCGCCGCGATGTGCTCGGAGTCCACCGCGCCCGCTGCGATGGCGTCCCCGTCAATGGCGTCGGCGTCTACCGCTGCTGCCGTCTCGACGTGCAGGTTGTCCACCTTGGTCGTGCTCGTGATGGTGAAGGGCGCGGTGCCGTCCGCTACCGTCGAGACGAGCGGCTTGGTGATGTTGATGGCCTCCTTGACCACGCTCATCACTGCCGTGCCCGCCGCGTTCAGGAACCGGGCAATCAGGCTGTTCGTCGTGTCCTTGTTTCGCACGCTCAGGGCATAGTGGGCGGTGTCCTCTACGTCGGTGAAGGACATCACCTGGCCCTTGCCCACCGTTCCGTCGAGCGCCCCGTGAATGTCGTTGATGTGATCGGCTTCTATCGTGTCGCCGGTCGATACGTTGGTCCAGGCCATGCCTTCCCCCTATCCGTACACTTCCGTGGTAGACCCGTACTTGGTGATCCCGTAAATGCCCACGGGCTTGTCGCCGGTCATGCTGGCTTCCGCCTCGAACACCGCCATTCGCACCTGCGCCAACCATTGCGGCTCGTCGGTGCCGTCCTGCTCGGCCTCGATCAAGAGCACGGGCGGTACGACCACCACCCGATGCTCGCCGCCGAGGGTGTCCTTGAGCACCACGGCCTCCCCCGCCTCGGCCAGCGCCTCCAAGTCGGCCTTCACGTCCCGCGCCGCGCGCCGGTCGCGCCGCCCCCTGAGTTGCTGGTAGTCGGAGAGTTGTACCGTCGCCGTGATGACCTTGATGGTCTGCGGCCTCTCGGCCCCGCGCACCACCACCGCGTACACGCGCAGCGGGTTCGTCGCGTCGGGCAAGAGATAGTCCAGCCGCACCTCGATCCACGTCCCGCTTACCCCGGCTTCGTCGAGCGGGATCACCGAACGAGGGGAGAGTTTCGCGCTCCCCGCCTCGGTCCAGTCCCCTTGCCCATCCACCCGGTAGTACAGCGTCACGTAGCGGGAGCCGGTGATGTTCTCCCCCTGGACCTCGATGCTTTTCCACAGTTTCGGCGTCGTCGGCGCGTACCAGGAGTGCGCCGGGTAGTAGATGCTCCCGCTCGTGGCGTACCGGCAGTTGGAGTCCTGCACGGGGTTCTCCCCGTTCTGCGGCAGGATGATGTAGCCGGCGTCCTCGTCCACCCCAAAGTAGAGGCGGGGGTTACTCCACAGCCCCGAGATGTGCATGGCGTGGCACTCGGCCTCTTCCAGGAGCGCCAGAGGATGCCACACCACCGGCCCCTGCTCCCCCTCAAACGCCTCGCGCCCTGCCAGGATGTAGGTGTCACCGTCGGGCGTCAGGAGCGCCACGTACAGCCACCTGTTGTCCCCCGCCATCGCCGTCACCCGCCCGCGCACCGGGCACTCGTCGGTCGTCCAGCCGCCCGGCGTCACCGGCGTCACGAGAAAGCCGTTGGCGCCCAGGTTGCGGTAGTTCAACAGGCCCC
>CAYTKX010000102.1:0-2820 GCA_964438495.1 uncultured Staphylococcaceae bacterium | reverse complement strand
TGACATTATCGTGAACTTTGGCAGTCCGGAAGCTCCTGATAATCGAATTCATTTTACCTATACTGCTGCAAATGTGATGGATGGCTTTGATGGGCTGCACGTACCGGGCTTTACAGTGACAACACCCACTACCATAGATATCGTACTTGCGTTAGACTGCTCTCCGAGTATGAGCGACCGTAGCCAACTAGCAAGAACAGCCAGGCAGTTTGTAGGTCAGTTGGAGGACGGTGATCGGGTTGGTGTGTTTGGTTTTGCAGCAGAGGTAGGTGGTAATCAGTATATACAGGACGTCGTTATAAACAGAATCCCAAGTGGATCATTGGGATTGACGCCAATCCTCAATAACAAAGATTATTTGAGTGGGCAGGGCGTTATCACATTTCCAAGCAATTACCCTTATCTTACCTACTCAACTGATATGAGAACGCCTTTTGTTAATGGATATTTGTGTTTCGACGAGTTGGCTAGACCAAAGCATTTTGTAACACTATCAGATGGATGGCACTGTTTACCCAATGGCACAACTTTACCTGATGGCACTTTTCACGATCCTACTAACGAGATTCGTAGTCGTTTATTGTATTCATATGAACCGTCCGGTATTCAATGCCATACAATGCGTTATAAGGCATATCCAACAAATAATGATGGCGACTACCCATATAATGAAGCCCAATCAAATATGCTCATGAATAGAATTGCAGAGTGGGGGAATGGAAGCTCTTGGAGCAGAAAATTTGTTAATGAGACTTACCAAGACATAAATGCGATTCTGGACGCGATAAGGCAAAGCTCCTCCAGCATTGATGAAAACAGGTCATATATAGGCCCCAATCCTGCTCAGGACACAGAAATTATACAATTTCTAGTAGATAAAAACGCCCACTCACTTGTTGCAAATTTCTCCATCAATTGGTTTTGCACGGATACTACTGGATTGATCGACTTCAACCTTGTTAGTCCTTCTGGAATAGACGTGACGCTGAACCCAGATAATTACCATTACTACACATCATTAGGGCGAGTAGAACTCCCTTTTCCAGAACCAGGATTGTGGGAGGCCATAGTTACGCGGCCACAATCCACTTCCAGTGTATCGAGCTTTAGTTTTTCTGCAAAGGTTCAATCTGATCTGGAGGTGCATTTCACTGACCCTCCACGGAAACATAAGATGAACGTGCCTTTGCCATTGACGGTAAGGGCATTTGAATATTTGGAACCGGTAACTGATGCCCAGGTAAAAGTTTTTTTGCGAAGAGATGATTGGTTTATGGAACTAAGTTTGCTGGATGATGGATATCACAACGATGAACAAGCCAATGATGGTATTTATGGTAATTACATGTACGCATATAGTGATATATTACAACAATTCCCGCATAATGCAGCAGGAGTGTACGATCTGATCTTCGAGCTTAGGTCTCTATCACTTACAGCCGAAAGAATAAAAAAATACAGAATTGAACTTGAATCACCTGAAGACTATCCTTATGCGTCTACTGAGAGGATATTACATAGTGGCTGGAATTGGGTAGGATTTCCTCGCCTTCAAAGAGACGAATCAGGAACGGCAGTAGACTATGCTACTATATCGTTGTCGCCTTTTCTAACAGATGTTCATTCCAGAGATGGAGTAGCTGAATTCCGAGACAATCAGTGGAACTATTACGGATTAGATTCACTTAACAGCATAGACGGCTATAAATTACGTATGAAAGACACTACACCGGTTAGCTTATTCGAGCTTGGCACTATCATTGATACTCTGATGACTCATCAATTGAACGAAGGGCAGTGGAACTGGGTAACATATCCCTGTTATGAAACGGTCTATCCTTGGGAGGCATTGTCTGGTGTTATTGATCGAATTGACTACATTATGGCCGAGAAGTGGAGCATGAAGAGAGATGGAGATGTCTGGATCTATGATGGCATAATGCGTCCTCATCTAAAATATGGTGATTCAGTCATGATAAGAACAACAAGGGATTGCTCCTTTGTATGGAATTTCCCATTTACAACTCCTCAGATTAATGAACCCCAAAAACCACAACAATTCGTCTTTGAAGACAAACCCAATTACGAAACAATAATGATTGATTCAATAGAAGGTAATCCGGATTATTCTGAAATAGGTATATTTCAGGATGATGTGTGTATCGGAGCCCGGGTCTTCGAAGCTTATCCAATACAGATACTGGCCTATTCGACTCCTGTGGATGAAGGTGGTGGGCAATTGAGCTTCATGCTATTTTCTGAAAACAAGGGTGCAGTATCAGTTAGTCCGGCTACCATTCGCCCCGGTAATTACGACGCCAATGAGTCAACAATTGAGCCTGAACAGTTTGGTTTTCGTGTGTTAACTCTTAAGACCAACGACCAACAGACACCATCAGTGTTAGCACTACATTCGAACTATCCAAATCCGTTTAATCCTTCAACTACTATCAATTTCTCTTTACCAACAAAAGCGCAAACCAGACTGGTCATTTACAATGTCAGAGGTCAAAAGGTTAAAGTTCTCTTGAGCGATACACTAGACTGCGGCAACCACAGCGTAGTCTGGAATGGTCGAGATGATAGCAATCGACCAGTTGCATCTGGCATTTATTTTGCTCGTTTAGAGCAAAGTGGAGCGACAAAAATTAGCAAAATGATGCTTATGAAATAGTATCGAAAGATATAGCAAAGAGAGGCTGCCAGAAATAGGCAGCCTTTCCTGTTTAATTACCAGAGCATCTCAAGTTGCGGAAACCGCATAAAGGATCATCCTCAAGAACAAGGATGCCTATTCTACCAATACTATCGACATCGAGG
>CAYTKX010000101.1:0-2824 GCA_964438495.1 uncultured Staphylococcaceae bacterium | reverse complement strand
GTGCTCGACCGCAACGGTCTGAGGCCTGCACGTTACCTCATTACCAAAGACAATCAATTATTGGTAGCTTCCGAAGTAGGAGTTATGCCTGTGGATGCTTCCGAAATTAAGGAAAAAGGCCGCCTTCAACCCGGTAAATTATTAATGGTGGATACTCAGGAAGGCAAATTGTATTACGATGCAGAATTAAAAGACGAATTGGCCAGAGCCAAACCCTACAAACAATGGCTCAACAACAATCGGGTGGAGCTCAATGAACTTAAATCGGGATTTAAAGCACCTCAAAGGCAAGAGCAATATAAAGAAAAACAATTGGCTTTTGCCTACAGTCTTGAAGACCTCGAAAGGATTATAATACCTATGAGCACCGGAGCCGCCGAGCCGGTAGGATCCATGGGTAACGACACACCCCTGGCCGTGATTTCGGGACAGGCTCAGCTCTTTTTTAATTATTTCCGGCAGCAATTTGCTCAGGTAACCAATCCTCCCATAGATCCTCTACGCGAAGAATTGGTTATGAGTTTAACCGAATACATTGGAACAGTAGGGAATAATATCTTGTTCCCCTCGGAAAATCATTGCAAAATGGTCAGTCTTCAGCATCCCATTTTGAACAATACACAATTGGAATTGATCAGCAATATCCGGTATAAAGGATTCAACTCGGTTAAGCTGGATACGCTCTATTCTCCGGATCAAGGCAAAGAAGCCCTGGAACAGGCATTGCACAATCTTTGCCTGCAAGCGGAGCATTCTGTAGACCAGGGCGTAAATTATATTATTCTCAGCGATAAACAGATGGATGCCACCCGCGCCTATATCCCATCTTTGCTGGCAGTAAGTGCAGTACATCATCATCTGATTTCGGTACACAAAAGAGTACAGACGGCTTTGGTGGTTGAAAGCGGCGAAATGCGCGAGGTAATGCACGCCGCCCTTTTGCTGGGATATGGAGCCAGTGCCGTGAATCCCTATATGGTATTTGCCATTTTGGAGGAGCTGGTTCAAAAACAGGAAATTCAACTGGATTACGCAACAGCCGAGAAAAATTACATCAAAGCATTGTGCAAAGGCTTATACAAGATCCTGAGCAAAATGGGGATTAGCACTATCCGCAGCTACAGAGGGGCAAAATTGTTCGAAGCGTTGGGCCTTTCGTCAGAGATTTTGCATAAGTATTTTGGAGGACGGCTCAACGACAGCCTGCTCGAAGGTATTGGTCTGGAAGAAATTGAGCGAGATGTAAACGAATTGCACCGACAAGCATTTAAGGAGGCTTTGCCGCCTCTGCTCCCCAACAAAGGTTGGTATAGTTTCCGTAAAGATGGTGAACAGCATGCCTGGAATCCCGAAAGTATTTCCAAACTTCAACTGGCAACCAGCCATGGTAATTATGAGCTTTTCAAAGACTACAGCCGTCTGATTGACCAAAAAGAAAGTCCCATTTTTTTACGTGATTTTCTGGAATTTAAAAAAGGGAAAGCTATACCTCTGGAAGAAGTGGAACCCGAGGAAGATATAATGCGACGTTTTGTAACCGGAGCTATGAGCTTCGGCTCCATCAGCAAGGAGGCACACGAGTGCATGGCCATGGCTATGAATGCTATTCACGGCCGTAGCAATACCGGCGAAGGAGGCGAAGATTCCACCCGTTTTCACAACAAAGTCGACGGAATTGCTTTGCGTTCGGCCATAAAACAAGTGGCTTCGGGCCGTTTTGGCGTAACCACTGAATATCTGGTCAACGCCGACGAAATTCAAATAAAAGTAGCGCAAGGAGCCAAGCCCGGCGAGGGTGGACAGTTGCCCGGATATAAAGTAAATGAAGTCATTGCCAAAACCAGACATTCCATACCGGGAATTTCTCTTATCTCACCACCTCCGCACCACGATATTTATTCCATCGAAGATCTGGCTCAGCTGATTTTTGATCTGAAAAATGTAAATCCCTCCGCGGAGATCAGTGTCAAACTGGTGTCGGGTACGGGAGTAGGCACCATCGCTGCCGGTGTGGCCAAAGCCAAAGCCGATCGGATTATTTTGTCCGGAGCCGAGGGCGGGACAGGAGCGTCGCCCATGAGTTCCATACGCTATGCCGGCTTACCAACCGAAATCGGCTTGTCCGAAAGCCAGCAAACCCTGGTGCTGAACAAGCTCCGCAAACAAGTTCGCCTGCAGACAGACGGACAGCTCAAAACGGGGCGGGACATAGTTGTTATGGCTGCTTTGGGAGCCGAAGAATACGGCTTTGCTACTTCGGCTTTGATTGTACTTGGCTGTGTTATGATGCGAAAGTGTCATATGAACACTTGTCCGGTGGGAGTGGCTACTCAGGATGAAGAATTGCGTAAAAGATTTAGGGGCAGATATCTATACTTGGTTAACTTTTTTCGTTTCCTGGCCAGAGAAGTACGTGAACATTTGTCGCAATTGGGGTATCGTCGTCTGGAGGATATTATAGGACATACGGAATTGTTGCAACGCAAAGCCTTAGATGGTATTCGCAAACATGAACTGATCAGTTTTGATCGCTTGTTGCACAGGGAAAACCAGGCGGAAGACAGTGAGCTGCATTGCACACAAGCTCAAGTTCATAAAATTGAAAATGTGCTTGACAGGCGTTTGATTACCGATACAACCGAGGCTATTGAGCAAAGAAAGGATCTCAGCCTGACTTATAGAATACACAATACAGATCGCTCCACCGGGACCATGTTGTCGGGGCAAATAGCTCTGCGCTACGGTAACGAGGGTTTGCCCGGTCATAACCTGAATCTTACTTTCAAAGGCTCGGCGGGCCAGAGTTTCGCCGCTTTTTTCGTAA
>CAYTKX010000100.1:0-2846 GCA_964438495.1 uncultured Staphylococcaceae bacterium | reverse complement strand
TAATCACTAATGATTTTGTCACCCGCACTTGGCGCAACTTCTTCTTTCATATAGGCGTGCTTGACTGCGTCAATACGGAAGCCTTCCACTCCAATATTAATCCAGTGCCCCATAATATCAACAATCTTATCTCTTGTTTTTTGATAATCAAAGTTAAGTTCAGGCATTGAACTTGCAAACTTACCGTAATAATAATAGTTATAGTTACTATATTGATACCAGTTACTATTTGTTTTTGAGTTTCGCCAATGGTAATACGCCCGGAAATCAGGATTAAGGCTTAAACTTTCTTGGAAGAGTAAGTTATTAATCGATGTATGGTTAATGACTAAGTCCATAACGACACTGATGCCTAATTCTTTCGCCGCACTTACAAGTTCAACATAATCTTGATTGGCGCTTTCTTGGCTAATTTTGCCATCAACAGCGTGGGGACTAGTTTTTGAACCAAACTTTGGATCAATATTATAATAATCAATCGTGTCATAGCCGTGATAGCTATCACTTAATTGAACTGGGGTTAACCAAATTGCTTCGACATTAAGACTTGATAAATACGGTAAGCTATTAAAGATACCGCGAATATCGCCCATGCCGTCTCCATCACTATCGGCAAAGGAAGCGACCATTATTTGATAACCCACTCCTTTTTGTTTCATTAAGGGTGAGGTTTCACTAATTGGGGCAACAGTCGTGTGATCAACATTATCGTAAAGACTACTCACATTCGTGCCGTTATCGGTTAAATACGGATTATCATATACTTCACCAGCGTAACGATAAGTAAAGTTACGGGCGTTTTCTTGGACGACAAAGATATGTAAACTATTATTTAAAGCATGTTTTAAGGCTTCGCTCGTTAATAAGAATTTATCACCGCCGTCACTTGTCCAGTGTGTTCCGCTATTGCGGCTTGGTTTATAAGTAATTAAAAAGCCAATTTTTTCAACAAGTGTTTCATTTGGACTAAAGTTAACGGTTTCGTTTGTTTTATTGCCTTTTCCGTCATGACCACCGTCAGTGTAAGTATAACCTAAGTCTACTTCAATAACGGCGCCGCCATAAGGGTCGCGATAAACACTTGTCCCTTCTTTTTTAAAGTCAAAGATGCGTCCTGTTTTATTAGCAGGCCACACCCATATATCCCAATCTTTATATTCACTTGGTTCATTATTAAAGCGTAAATAGTGAATATAGAGATGATTTGGTTTACTAGAGGTCGCTAAACTTTCGTTATATGCTTCAATGTCATCAATACTTAATACTTCCCATTTCGCGTATAAAGAAACGTTACGTCCTGGCATTACGTCAAAGACAAACGGGGTTTCCCACGTTACTTTATCTTCATACCAATCAATAAAGCTAAAGCCTTGGCGGACCGGATCATCTGGTTTTGTTATCGGTGCGCCTTCAGTTGAAATTATTGGTTTGACGCTTGTGCCCCCTTCACTATAAAAAGTAATTTTATACGCTTCTGCTGGTTCAGCGGACGTTGATTCCGTAATGTCGCTTGTTGGTTCAGTTACGTCAACACTAGAGGTAACACTAGTGCCGCCTTTACAACCGGCTAAGGTTAAAACTCCGAGTAAAGTTAATAGCATGATTTTGTTCTTGGACATAGTCATCTCCTTATTCATATAATTTAATCGCTATAAAAAGCAATCCATATCTACTACTATTTTACAATATGTAAGGGCTATTTCAATGTTAAAGGGTATGTAACCTTTAAGAAAAAGACCTTACAAACATAAAGAAGCAAACTTAATTAGTTTTGTTATAATTACATTAAGTAAAGGAGAAAACAAAATTGCATAAAAAAAGAATACTAAGTACACTTTTATTTAGTGCTTTAATATTAAGTGGCTGTAATAAAAGCCCTAGTGTTTCCTCAAGTATTCCGGAAAGTAGTGATGACGTCACCGAATCTAGTGAAACCGTTATTGATTATCCGTTAGTAGAGTTTCGCGCTACGTCACCGCTTGATGTTCCAAGTAACGCCGCTATCAAACTAGCAGGTAACTTTAATAGTTGGGACCCCCTTGCTGAAGGATACACTTTAAAACACTTAAAAGATAATATTTATGCTTATACGCATCCTTTTTCAAAAGAAGAAATAGGGTCTAATATTTCCTTTAAGTTTGTCCTTATTTATGATGATCACGCCCCGAGTGCCGCCTGGGATAATGAGGAAGTAACCGCGGAAGGAACACAAGTAAGAAATAGAGTGATCACTTTAACCGCGGGTAAAAGCCGCTACGATTTTAAAATTGGAGGATTTAAAAGTATGTCTGATGTTAATACAGTAACTCGTGGTAGTTTAGTGAAATTGACCTTAGAAATGCCGCAATTTAGTGATAATCGGAAACGAACCATAAGAGTGTGGCTTCCTGATGGTTATGATGAAAATGATAAAACAAAGAAATACCCCGTCTTTTATATGCATGACGGCCAAAACTTATTTGATCGCTATACATCATATTCCGGAGAATGGGAAATTGATGAAAGTATTGGCAAGATGATGGATGAAGGATACGGGGGCACTATTGTTGTCGGTATTGATAATGGGGGCACTGAACGGTTAAATGAATATTCACCAAATGCCTTTACTATTAAACCGGAAAACAATTCTTATAACATTGTCGGAGAAGGCGAAAAGCACGCTGCTTTTGTTGTTGAAACGCTTAAACCTTATATTGACGCTAACTTTAATACTTTAAGTGATAAAACTAATACTGGAATCGGTGGTTCTAGTATGGGCGGAATTATTTCTTTCTTCACTAGTTTAACTTATCAAGATATCTTTGGTTACGGTCTTATCTTTTCTAGTTCTTTCTGGTTATATGACT
>CAYTKX010000099.1:0-2851 GCA_964438495.1 uncultured Staphylococcaceae bacterium | reverse complement strand
AGTGTATTGACAATGGACCGATGGAATCATTTTGGGGAACCCTCAAGAGCGAATCGTATTACGGATTAACTTACAAGAGTCGTGAAGACTTAATTAACGGAATCGAAAAATATATTCACTTTTATAACAACGAAAGATATCAACCAGTATTAAAAAACATGACCCCGTTTGAAGTGCGGGGTCATGTCATCAGTCTTTTATGAACTTTTTTATAATTTATTATCTGTCTACTTGACAGGGATCAGTTCAAAGAAGGAAGCTATTTTTTATACCTGATTTGCAAAGGAAATGATAGCTGTTGTAATTTTAAAACATGATCAATTTTAAAACCAACTTATTACCAACTTATTACCAACTTTAAAACCAACTTATTACCAATCATGCTATAATAAATTTATAAAAAGGAGTGTTACTATGAAAAGATATTCTCACATATTAAAAGACTTACTTGAGTACTCAAATGAAACCGAATGGATTGAATTTAAGGAGAACTTTGTTAATCACGAAGAAATAGGTGAATACATCTCCGCACTTTCTAACGCCGCTGCGCTTTGGGAAAGAGAATATGCATATTTAGTATGGGGTATTAAGGATGAAACGAAAGAGGTTGTCGGTACGAAATTCAACCATCGCTCAACTATTGAAAAATCGAATGAAGTACTTGAACACTATTTAGCGCGAAACTTATCACCAAGTATCCATTTTCGTTTTATTGAAGTAACACATGATAATAAAAAAGTTGTTATTTTAGAAATACCTAAAGCCCACAGAATCCCAACTGCTTTTAAAAATGAGCGCTATCTAAGAATTGATTCAAGTAAAGTTAATATAAAAAAATATCCAGAACGAGAAATCGATTTATTCGATGCTTTACGCGAAGAAGAAACAATTGTAACAAAGGAAGCAAAACATCAAAAACTTACGTTTAATAAGTTATTTGTCTTTTATGCTTCTAAAGGTATTATTTTAAATAAAGATACTTTTGAAGAAAACCTCGAGTTAAAAACAAAGTCCGGAAAATATAACATTCTCGCTCAATTACTTTCTGATGATAACAAAATTCCGTTTCGGATTGCGACATATAACGGCCCAACTAAAGCTCATAAGATGGTTGGTGTACGCGACTTTGGTAATACATGTCTCTTATACGCTTTTAATGATGTTTTAGCATACGGTAATGTTATTAATAAAGTTCAGTCGTCGGATGATGGGCAAATACCACGGGTCGACACGCCTTATTTTGATCACAACATTTTTAGTGAAGCACTTGTGAATGCTTTTGTGCATAATGATTGGTTATACGAAGAATCACCGCAGATTGATATTTTTAGTAATCGGCTTGAAATTATTTCGCATGGCGGAATACCGCGTAACCAAACAATTGAAAATTTTTATCGTGGCGTCAGCAAATTAAGAAACAAAGCACTTGCCGAAATCTTTATGCAGCTCCGCATTAGTGAAAAAATCGGTCGTGGTGTACCACGAATTGTAAGTAAATACGGTAAAGAAGCATTTGCGTTTTCTAGTAGCAGTCTCATTGTGAAGATTCCTTTTAATATCGTTAATAGTGGAAGTGTTACTGTTTCTGTAGAAGAACAATTAAAAGAGTATGTCCTCTCAGTTCGGGAACGACAAATTATCGATATAATTAAAGATAATCCAAATGTCACAATTCTTGCCCTTTCGGCCCAATTAAATGTTTCAACCACGACAATTGATAAAGACTTAATTAAATTAAGAAACGAAAAAATAATTGATCGTGTGGGCTCCAAAAAAGCTGGGTACTGGATTGTTAAGGAGGTTTATTAAAAGTACGTTTTCACGCTAAGTTTTAAATGAAATATTATAATTCATATTTTTATGCACGATAAATGTCCAAATAAGATGAACTTACCATGAGTACTAGGTATTATATTTATTAAATGTTAAGATGGCACTGGTTAATAAGGAGAGCACTTATGAAAAGTGATGAAGACTTAATAATAGAACGATTAAATAATAAGGCAATTAAATATTTTCGTTATATTGATGCATACAGTAGAGGTAATCATTCCCATATGAATGATCCGCTTTTTTGTGTGCACGAGATTGTCGACATTAATCGGGAAGAGCAGACATTTAAAGCGTTCAATAAAAATGATTATCACCCTTTACTCATTGAATATTCTTTTACTTTTTTATTATCCAATGATGTTGAAGTTTTAGACACGAGTACATTCGATAAACATTTTACATTAAAGGCTAAGGAAAACGAAAGACTGAATGAATTATATCGTAAGAAATTAAAGGAAGAAATGGCAAAGAAAAACAAAGTCAAGGATGATAATTTTGCACGACTTAATCCACCATTAAAACGCGGCACTGAAGTTACACTAATTAATGTTCCCCGTGCATGGATCTATTTTACAAAAAAAGGTGACGTTTTCTATGTTGATGATGTTGCGTTAATCGAGGATAAATTAATCTATGCACTACTTGTAGTAGCACCTCGCGGAAAGCGCGGTATATATAAATTTCATACTAACTTAAAATTCCATAGCAACCACCTAAAAGCTAAATAATAAAATGAATAGTTTAGGTTGTTCCTACAATTCAACAATATGGTTCTAATTTCTCGTACTTTTAAAGGTTCAAATGGTGGGGAAAACTATTTTATTCTTCTTTTATAAAAATGAACTTTTTGGCGTAGATAAAATTTTAAAAAGTAAAATCTCATAAGATGTAGTAAGATGTGGTAAAAAACAAGGTTTGAAAAAACGCTATTTTAAGCTAGATTAAGCGAGAATAAGATGTGGTAAGATGAACGGCGATAAACTGGCAGGGGGCACCATATCACGATGAATTAGCTTCC
>CAYTKX010000098.1:0-2865 GCA_964438495.1 uncultured Staphylococcaceae bacterium | reverse complement strand
TGTATTAATGAGTAAATCAACGACCTCGGATTCGAGTACTTTTGAATATATCAAACAACTCAATAATAAAGGGGTTCAAGTACTACCACCAGATATCAATTATTCTACAAATGAATATGAAATTAAAGATTCAGCCTTGGTTTACCCATTAACGGGAATAAAAAGCATTGGTCAAGTAGTTGCAGGAAAAATCATTGATGAACGTGGCGTTAATGGATCATATAAAACATACTCCGATTTCAAAGAAAGATTAAAAGGTATTTTGACCCCAAGAGTCTTAGAAGGTTTGATTTTCAGTGGTGCTTTAGATTCCTTTGGGTTAACAAAACGAACGTTATTTGATGAACAAGACAGTTCGGTTCAAATTTACCAAACGGTTGTTTTTGATATAAAAGATACAAACATTAAAGAGTATCCTTTAGATCAACTGATTGAAAAAGAAAAAGAAGCACTAGGCTTTAATTTATCTTACGCACCGGTTTTACCACACGAGGATTTGATAGAAAAACGTAAGTTAACACCTTTATCTAAATTAACCTTCAAGGTAAGACAAGTAAAAACATTAGGATTGTTGAAACAAATTAGAGAGATTACAACCAAAAAAGGTGATCCAATGGCGTTTATTGATATCACCGATTATTTAACGATAATTAATGTAACAATATTTCCGGAATTATTTAACAAGGTTAAATCAAAATTAGAATCGAACAATGTTTATATTTTTACTTTAGAAGCACAGAATTACCAAGGTGGTAAATGGATTTTAGCAGATCTAGAAGTTATTAATGAATAAACCAAATAAAAAAGCCTCGCATTTGCGGGGCTTTACTACTATTATGCAGGAATATCTCTAATGATAATATAGGCTAAATAACCAATATACATCAAGGTTAATAGACCACCTTCGAGACGTCCTAATTTTCGTTCTTTTAAGGCAAAAATTAGAACAATTATCGATGTGACTACTAAGAAGACTAAATCAAAAACAGCAGTAGGGTTTATTTTAACCGGCGCTATTAATGAACTAAAACCTAAAATTAATAGGATGTTGAAAATATTTGAACCAACAACGTTTCCAATAGCAATATCGTTTTCTTTCTTAATAGCTGCCACAACAGATGTTACAAGTTCAGGAAGTGATGTACCGATTGAGACAATTGTTAAACCAACCAACCATTCACTCATACCAAAGAATAAAGCTATTTCTTTGGCTCCGTTGGTTACCATGATTCCCCCAGCAACTATACCTGCTATTCCCACCAATACCATTAGAATTGATTTAGCTTTACTCATTGTAGGTGCTTCAATTTGGTTAGGTTTCGGTTTCCCTGAATCTTTAATGATAGAAGAACCATTAATTACTTCATTCCTTGTTTTATTAGCAGATTTAACCATTAAAAACATAAATCCTGAAAATAAGAGAAGCAAAATTAATCCTTCAACTCTGACAAGAGCGTTATAACCATATTCATGTAAAATATAATACATAGGAATTAAAATTAAAGCAGCTAATATACTGATAGGTAAATCCCTTTTGACAATATCCTCATTTACAACCACAGGCAGTATTAATGCAGATAGACCTAATGTTAAAAGTAAATTAAATATATTTGATCCAATAATATTTCCGAATGAAACATCATCAATGCCTTGAACTGCACTAGAAATACTAACTGCTGCCTCAGGTAAACTGGTTCCAAAAGCCACTACAGTTAACCCAATAATTAAAGTGCTTATTTTTAAATATCTAGCGATATTAGATGCGCCATCAACAAAGAAGTCTGCGCCTTTTACAAGTAATACAAATCCTACAACCAACAGTAAGATTGCTAACCAAATTTCCATTGTTATCCTCTTTCTAAAGAAAATAGGCTAAATCAGCCTATTATTTTTTGTTTACTAGTACCTTTTTAAGATTCGCAAATCTTGGAAGACCATCAACCAATGGTGCTTTATCATCACCTTGGATTAATGGTAGCGCATAGTCAACAAAGTCATTTGTCATTCCTTGACCATGTGGCTTAATCCATTCTAGAGGGACTTTCTTCTCTGTGTTTGCTGCAACATCAAGTGGGACTAAGATATATTCCATTTTATAGGGATTATTAGAAATTCTCTTAAAGCCAATCATGTGGTCAGTTGTCCCATTGACAGCAGCTTTAACAGCTTCAACACCAGCTTGATAAGCTTCTGTCACATCAACATTACTTGCTAAGTGAGCAGCACAACGTTGTAGTAATGAGAATTCAATGCCTCTAACTTTAACATTGAATCGATTTTGAATTTCTGAAGCTAAAATTTCGGCTGTACCACCTAATTGGGCATGACCAAACGAGTCAGTTGTTAAATTAGTGAATTTTTCTGGAACATAAAGACCATCTTTATCTTTAATTCCTTCTGAAACAACGACGATTGCTTTACCTTTTTGTTTTAAAATCTTTTCAACATCATTAAAAAATTCATCATAATCAAAGGCTATTTCTGGTAAATAGATTAAATCTGGGCCTTGACCTTTTTCGATTGCGAGTTGAGCTGCTGCAGTTAACCAACCAGCATTTCTCCCCATTACTTCAATCACTGTAACCATTGGTGTATCATAAACAGTTGCATCATGGTATAGTTCCATTAAAGTAGTTGCTACATATTTTGCAGCACTCCCATAACCCGGGCAGTGATCGGTTCCAAATAAATCATTATCAATGGTCTTTGGAACACCCATTACTCTACATTCGTAGTCATGATCTTTAAAGAACTTAGATACTTTATTAGCGGTATCCATTGAGTCATTACCACCGTTGTAGAAGAAGTAGCGAATGTTATATTTCTTAAATACTTCTAATAGTCTTTCATAATCACTTGGATCTT
>CAYTKX010000097.1:0-2869 GCA_964438495.1 uncultured Staphylococcaceae bacterium | reverse complement strand
CACAATACGGAATTGAACAGAATGATGCGACAATCTCTGGTGATTTGTCGATCACAAAAACCTTATAACGAAGTCCCTGATACTCTTTATCCACCAACATAAGGTCAAGTTTGTTCTTGGTAACATCCAGGTCATTTTCCCCAGCCTTTGAAGCATTCCGATGATCCTCAAGCAACTGCTGCATATGCGGCTTTACCCGTTGATCAACATCTTTAGTCCCATGCATGAGATTGTATTCAGCTGAATTCGATTGCGCTATTTTGTTGAATAACTCATGACATACGCTTCTGTAAGTAAGCAGGAATATGCTTTTGTCATCAATTTCGAAATCTACGTCTTCAATGGGTGAAAATAGTGTTTTGTCATGATGAGCACAAAAGCCAGTGAATGTAGACATCTGACCTATTCCTCTTTTAATCAGCGTGATACCACCCCCCTTTTGTAGCTGACTCAATAAGTCTCCAAACTGAGGTGGAGTATAAACATGAGCATTGGGTGTTGTTTTTTTTAGCATAAACTTCGATATTGTGTGTGCTTTTATTATGTTACCCTTACACAGTC
This sequence comes from uncultured Staphylococcaceae bacterium, assembly GCA_964438495.1. Taxonomy (GTDB): domain Bacteria; phylum Bacillota_I; class Bacilli_A; order RFN20; family CAG-826; genus UBA1361. The sequence continues at coordinate 2,308 of CAYTKX010000097.1, read as the reverse complement.
CTTTTGATTTGTCGGGATGCAGGCAGTATTTTTTCGAAAATGCTTTTTGGGTGGCTTCGATGAATTCATGAGGAGATGGGCGTGTATTCTTAAGAAGACAGCATTTTTTGTACTTTTTCCCTGATCCACAGGGGCATAGAGCATTTCGAGGTACTTTCATCTAATCGCTCCATCATACCTGAGTAAGCTACGTTTCTCTAATTCGAATTAGCTTTAATTCAAATCTCATTTCAACCAAGCGCTTTGTGGCGTTCATAATCGCAATCTTAGCTAACACAGATCTGTATTTTGCTATTTTAAAATCAACATCTTGCTTACTGTCAATAAATGCTAGTACGTACTGCACTCTCTTACTCTGTAATAATGCCTTTTTAAAACCTGCTTTCGTAATCTTGGGTTTCCCGATCTTGTACTTATCCTTGTACATTTTCGCCAACTGGTAATAGTATGCATCGATTTTTGCTGAGTTTGGGTTCTTGCGCCAAGACAGCAATACACTAGCTGAGGTCACAATCTGCTCAGCAACGTCTCTCATAGAAGCTCCAAAATCCTTCTTCACATGTACTAAAACCAGCATATCTTTCTTTATCTGCATGATGTCACATAGCTCTACCTTTTCGTTGCCATCATAGAATACCCTGTCCACGACAAGAGTTTTAGGGTAGTTTAAGTATTTTCTATTATACATTAACTCATAGGGGATATGGGTCTTAGTTGTTAGAGATGATATTTTGACCTGCTTCCATGTAGCATAGTCGACCTTTAGTGAATGTTTATTGTAAGGTTCTACCATCCAATCTTCAGTCACGTGTTTGAAGTTATCATCTATGTATGTATTCAGTTCAGTGCTAATATCTCTGTTGAGTTTGAGCCACTTTCCATTAATCAGAAACCAAACGCCGTTATTCATTGTAACCTCTCCATGCAAGTGTTCTATTAGGTCTCCCTTTGTTATAGGGGTCTCAACACTCTCATTGTAAGATATCACTTTTATCGACGCTAATAAGGATTTTAACTCATCATCATCAACACATTGATCGATTTCAGGACGTAGGCCAGTGAGTATGTCGGAAGCACTAACAGTAGGAGACAGTCCTCGCATGAGATCATCTCTGCCTTTTCTTACGCAAAGTGCTTCTGCTGTGATGAACTTAAAGAGATCTTTACCTACAAAATCGAATTCACTTCCTTCACATTTACCTGATGCAACATCCTTGATCATTTCAAAGAGGGTACGCTCAAGCCTTGCTATCTTAACTACATCTTTTTCCTCATCAATATCGTTAAGATTCATTTTATTCGGCTCATTCAGTCTATCTCTTAGTTTATGACACAGACCTATAGTCTCTTTTATTGAAATCGATGCAGATAGCCTAAACCCAGAACCAGCAAAACAACTACATCCTCTTTTACTTTTAAGTCCCAAAAGTTCCAACTGATCTTTTCCAATGGATGCTATAGTCTTATCAAACAGCTTACCATAGTCTTCCTCAACGGCGAGATTGGCATTGTTTCGGAAAATTTTGGATGTTCCGATTACGTTCCCAACTAAACTTCGATCTTGAAGGTATTTAAATACACTAGAGGATTTATCGAATGTTTTTTCAATAATGGACTTGCTAAACTCTCCATCAATGTGCTTAGATATTACATGATAGCCATGACCACCTACAACAGCAAAAACTTGGTTTTTAATAAGCAAGAATAGGAGGAATGAGTGAATAGTATTTTCAAAATCAAGACTTTGGCTTGTTATCGGCTGAAGATATTTGCTCCATCTTAATGCAATGTTTCGTTTTTGATGGAAAAGCAGGGAGTTCTCCTCGTTTGTGTCGTACGGCTGATAATGCTCGGTTTTATGACCAGCCTTATTGTACTCATCGATTATCACTAAACGAACAGCTGTTAACTTATCCTTTTTTTCTCGATAGATCGCTTCTCTAATCAAGTAAATGTTAACGGAAGGGATAGAGCTTTGTCCAGTATCAACCATGATAAAACCTCCTGATCTGTGGATTGCAGCATTTTGTCTACCATGTTAATCCTACTTAAATCCAAGTATACAGCAGGTATTGATTTAGTCAATGCTTATGTTTGCTCGTTAGCCATCCTCCTTGACTTACCAATGTATTTGGCGATTGCTTGAGCACAGCATATAGTGTAGCCCATCCTGAATACTGTGTAGCTCGTTGTATTCATATTCAGTCTGTCTAGTTCAGCAATCTATAACACCCAATCCTATTCAAACTCCTCAGTTGACCCAATATACCTTTCTGGACTTTTCTGCCAATTTTGGGCACGTTTTGGC
>CAYTKX010000096.1:0-2869 GCA_964438495.1 uncultured Staphylococcaceae bacterium | reverse complement strand
ATTGCTTGTTAAACGTCATGGCCCATATGGCAATTTTTATGGATGTGAAAACTTTCCAATTAATAATTGTAGATATACAAGAAAGTTTAAATAGGAGGAACAATAATGGAGTTCTTAAAAAAAATAAAATTGAATATTATACCAATATTTAAACAAACAATTTTATTGTCTGGATCAATTTTCTCAGCTCTAACAATTGTATTATCTTTTATTACATGGGAAGATATGAAAATTGAAAATATTTGGATTAAGATATTCATATTATTTGGAATTATATTAAGTTCATTTTTGATATCATTAGTTTTTATTGTAGTTGTATTAAAAAACAAAAAATTATGGGCTAACGGAAAAAATAAAGTATTAGCTTTTTATGGTGATTTATTTAAAATAACGGACAAACAAGAAAAAAAGATCGTTGTAATTCCAGTAAATGATACATTTGAGACAATTGTTGATGATGATTTGGTTCAAGATAAACCTCTTGTTTCTTTAACTACAATTCATGGTCAATGGATAAAGTACATGAATTCTAAAGGAATAGATTCTAAAACGCTTAGTACTATGATTTCTGACAATCTTAAAAATAGAAAGATAGAGCCAATCAAGGTGTATACTGGTGAAGAAAAAAACAGAGGTAACAAAGAGTCATATGAATTAGGAACAATTGCAACTATAAACGGTGAAAATAATACTACATTTTATTTAATAGCTATTTCTAAGTTTGATGAGAATAATAAAGCTAACTCATCTAGAAAAAAGATAAGAAATTGTGTAGATGAATTGATTGAATTTTATGATACTAATGGTCAGGGATATCAAATTTTCATTCCTTTGTTTGGAACTGGTAGATCTAGAGCAGACTTGAATCATCAACAAGCATTTAAAATTATAAAGAATGCTGTTTTGACAAATGAAAAATCTATTCATGGAATTATTAATATAGTTGTTTACAAAAAAGATAAAGACAAAGTATCAATATTTAAGTAGGAGGAAAATATGGCGTATAGAACTAGAACATATATAGCGGCTGATTGGACAGGAGATTCAGATGCTGTAGAAAAATTACATCAATGGAATGATAGTAAATTTTGGTCGTTATCATTTACTGATGCACATGATTTGACTCAGTCATATGACACGAGTTTACCTTGTAGCATTAAAAGATCCTTAAAAGAAAGAATGGATGCTTCTAAAACTTTTGTTTTAATTGTTGGTGAAAAAACAAATACTTTAACAAAAGGTAAGTGTAGCTTATGTGGAAGTTATAATTCATGGACAGGAAGTTGCGCACGTGGCCATTATATTGACAATAGAAGTTATATTAATTTCGAGTGTGAGAAGGCAGTAGAAGCAGGTATAAAAATTGTCGTGTTATACAATTATGCAAATGTCTATAGAGATAAATGTCCAGAGTCTGTTAGATATAAAGGAACGCATGTTCCAATGTGCTATTATGAGAATGGTAAATATTATTGGGATTATGAAGCAGTAAAAAATGCATTATCAGACTAATATGAAGAAATTACTAATATTTCTCTTAACAATTATTTCCATTACTCTAACATCTTGTGGTAAATCAAATAGCTCATCAATACAACCAACTACTGATGAGCCTAGTACAACAATTACTACGCCACAAGATGATAAGACAATAACTAAGGAAGATGAAACTGCCAATATGAAATTAACATTAAAAATAGATGGTATAGAAGTAGATGTAATATGGGCTGATAATAATTCAGTAAAAGCTTTGAAGAATCTTGCTAAAGATGGATTAACTATAAATATGAGTAAGTATGGTGGATTTGAGCAGGTAGGATCAATTGGCTCTACATTGCCATCATCTGATACTAGAATAACTACTAATCCAGGAGATATAGTCTTATATTCATCTAATCAAATAGTAATATTTTATGATTCTAATACTTGGTCTTATACAAAATTAGGACACATCAATTTATCTAAAAGTGAATTAACTGATTTACTTGGTGATGAAGATGTTGTGATTACACTTAATTTAAAATAGGTAAGAATATTTAGAGTTCTAGATTTATTTCAAATTATGGTGTATACTTAAATCGATAATTTAAAGTACCAGAAAGTCGAGGAAGGGCTCGAAGGAGGTACTTGTTTATGGATTATCAAAAAGCCATATTAGATAAAGTATCAACGGGTTTGAAGCTAAGAATGCTTCGTTGTAAATCAGCTCTAACTCATGAAGATTTAGCTGGTTTGCTCCAATTAAAATCACCTAGAGTGATATACGATTGGGAAAGCGGAATGAAAATTCCTAATGCTGAAAACTTGTATAATCTTGCTCTAATATTCAATATGAAAATGGAGGACTTACTCGTTATGAGATAAGCCTCTTTTTCTTTAAATTGAACTATAGTACATTTTTAACATTGGATTGCTTTGTTATAATATAAGGGACAAATGTTAATTCTCATGTTAATGGACAAATTAGGCAATTATGCTCATAATATTGCTAAAATTAGCAGAATTATGGTATAATTAAGCCTAGATACAAATGCATGTTCTGAAACAGTGGAGTAAGAACTTTACCTATATGAAATGTTGGAGCGAATCTTATGATTGGGATATACCATATGAGGAGTAAACCAATAGTTAAAAGCTAAATTTCAAGAGTGGTATTGCGTGTCTAAACAAAATAACATATGAAGAGGATAAATGTTATTGAAGTGGCGATAGGCTAATACCTACCGTCACTTTTTCGTTTTAAGGAGGTGTCAATAACATGAAGAAAAAGAGCAAAGTTATAGGCAAAGACTATGATAAATTAGAGAAAGATAATCTATGTGATAGAATCGATTATTATGGTCTTATCGCTAAAGATGGCAGAATTAAA
>CAYTKX010000095.1:0-2942 GCA_964438495.1 uncultured Staphylococcaceae bacterium | reverse complement strand
TGCCAAGTTCTTGCTCTACTATGCTTTTGTTTATGACAGGAGAGTCTTTTTGGATATAGAACTGTTTTAGTGTTTTATATAGAAGTGGAGAGGATGATAGTTGCTCATCTTTTTCAGGCTTATAGGCTTCAACTTTTAGCAGTTTTGCTACAAATGGCAGAGACGTTCCTTGAATTAAAATAGATGCAAGCACTATGAAAAAAACCATATTGAAAATGAGATGAGAGTGTTCAAAATTCTCTATAAAGGGGTATGTTGCTAAAACAATGGGAACAGCCCCACGAAGCCCTACCCATGAGATAAAGAGCTTATCTTTAAAGGGAAACTTGCTAAAAGACATGCTTAAAAATACGCCCAAAGGACGAGCAACAAACATTAGCCAAAAAGCAATAGCTAAAGAGGATAGTGCAACACTTGGAAGCTCTGATGGAAAGACTAAGAGGCCTAAGACTAAGAATACAGCAATCTGCATCATCCATGAGATGCCATCGTGAAATCCTACAAGATTTTTCTTATGCACAAACTCTTTAGTATTTGCAACTATACCTGCTAAATAGACGGCTAGAAATCCATTTCCATCTAAGATAGAGGTGCTTGAGAAGAGTAGTAAGACCCACCCAATAGTAAGGACTGGGTAGAGTCCATAAAAACTCAGGTGAACTCTGTTTAAAATTATAGGAAGAGTGATTCCAAAGATATATCCTAAAGCTCCGCCAATAAGAAACTGCATAAAAAATTCTAAGATCCACTCCCCTACAGATGGAAGTTGTGGCATTATAATAATTTGTAAAATAGCAATGGTTAGAAAAATAGCCATTGGATCGTTACTTCCAGACTCTAGTTCTAGGAGAGGGGTTAACTTTTTCTTTAGATGGATTCCCTTAGCTCTTAGTATTGCAAAAACAGCAGCAGCGTCGGTCGAAGAGATAATAGCACCTATTAGCAAGGACTCTAAAAAGTTAAAGTCAAAAAGAAGATAGATCCCAAGGGCTACAACAAATGCTGTCAATACTACCCCAAGAGTGGCTAAGATAATCCCCTCTTTTAAGACAGGTCTAATAGCTCTCCATGCAGTATCAAGACCGCCACCAACGAGAATGAAAATCAGAGCAACTGTTCCTACATTTCGCGCGATCTCTACATTATCAAAGTGAATTCCAAGCAGACCATCAGAGCCCGCAAGCATTCCTAGTCCCAAAAATATAAAGAGAGCTGGAACTCCAAAGGTGTTTGAGAGTTTACTTGCAACTACGCTTAAGAGAATTAGAAAAGCAATGATAAGAAGGTAGAGATCTAGTGTTTCCATACTTGTTTAGCCTACATTTGATTTTTCAGTGATTATATCTTAAAGTAGTTTACTAGTTGTTTGTTTTACTCTTGCTCTTTTTGTTCAGTTACGAGCCACTCAAGATAGCTGATGCTCCAAGATAGGTCATTATAGGCATCTTCTACACCTTGATCTGGCTTGCTTAGATGTCCTCTTAACTCTTTTAGCCTCTGTTTTAGATACTGAGCCATTGAGTAGTAGGCATTTAAGCACTCATCATCTTGGGCTTTTAATATAAGTGCTTCAAGCGTTTTTACAAGTTCAGTCTCATTTGGAAATATATTTCCAGCTTTTCTTATGGTTCTTTGAACCTTTTGTAGATGTTGAATATCTAGTTTAAAGTTTTCTTGTGACACCTATCTCTCCTTTAGTTTCCACGACTTCCAGGCTTAATAGCCTCAGATCCATCTCTGCAAAGTGGACACTCACTTGGAGTATACATATGAAATGTAAAGTCCTCTAAGGCAAAGAAAGGAATATCTTGAGGGAGCTTGCAATTTGCTTTTGTCTCTACTGTACTATTTTCTCGTTTGCAAAAGCCACGATTTGCAAGAGCCGCAACTCCTACTATCTCACCACCAAAGCTCTCTACAACGCTTGCTGCTTCCATAGCAGATCCACCAGTTGTGATGATATCTTCGCACATCAAAACTCTCTCGCCACGGCTAACTTCAAAACCTCTTCGCATAGACATAACACCATCTACTCTCTCTGCAAATATAAAACGAACATCTAGTGCAGTTGCAAGTGCAAAACCAGCGATAAGACCACCAAGTGCAGGTGCACAAACGGTGTCGATCTTAAGTCCACTCTCCCTGATTTGTTTAGCTAGCTCATCAGCTAAGAGTTTAGCTGTTTTTGGATCTTCTAAAACTTTTGCAGATTGTAGGTAAAATTGTGAGTGATTGCCACTGCTTAGTTTAAAATGCCCCTCTAAAAGAGCATCTGCATCCATATATATCTGTTTTATATCCATTTTGTTTCCTAATGATTAAGTTATTTGTAAGAGCACCAAAGGTGCGAGGGCTCTTTGTTAAACTTTTAGTATCTCTGCTTCTTTATCTTTTACAATAGTCTCGATTTTAGATATGTATTTGTCGGTGAATTTTTGAATATTATTTTGAGCAGATTTTGACTTATCTTGAGTTATGTCTTTATCTTTTTCAAGTCTTTTTATTTTATGGTTTGCATGTTTTCTATCGTTTCTAATAGAGACCTTTGCATTCTCACCCATACCCTTCATTTTTTTGACAGACTCCTCTCTTTGTTCAACAGTCATAGCTGGGAAAAAAAGTTTGATCTGTTCACCATCGTTGTTGGGATTTGCTCCAACATTTGCAGCAGAGATTGCACTCTCAATGCTACTTAGTAGCTGTTTCTCCCAAGGGTTTACAACTATGGTTGTTGCATCTGCAACTATAACTGATCCTACTTGATCTAAGGGAGTTAGAGTTCCATAGTAGTCAATTCTTACATTGTCTAAAACAGAGGTTGTAACCTTACCTGTTCTTAGTGTTTTAAAATCTCTTAGCATATGTTCTATGCCTGATTTCATATCTTCTTCACACGAGTTGTAGATTTCATTTAACATTAGGTTTCCTTAAATATTTTGAAA
>CAYTKX010000094.1:0-3045 GCA_964438495.1 uncultured Staphylococcaceae bacterium | reverse complement strand
ATTGGCCTGCATCATTAGAATCATCTTTACTTGGAATAGAATTACTAGTCATTTGTTGTTGAGAGTTATCTTCATTCCTGTTATCAGTTGATGAATTGGTATTATGGCTTTGTGAATTCTCGGAATTTTTTTCTTGCTGCTTTTGAGTTTGTTGTTTTGAATCATTTCTATCCAATTCTATCAAATCGATTAATAGACTAGTGTAACTCCCTGTTTTTTCTAAAAATGATTTTGAATCTGTTACGCCATTTTCCTTAAACTTATCAGCTAATTTCTTGACTTTTTCAAGTAATTCATTATCAGATTCATTAAGTTCCAAATCTTTATTCCAGATTTTCTCTTTTAGTAAGAACATTAGTTTCCCATTTCTTGAGGCACTCTGAAATGAATCGCAACTCCCTTTCTTTATCCAATTTATTTCACTTTTTAGTGTTTCTACCGGAAACTTATTGTAGTTTTTTGTGTCAATTATGACATCTGCAATTTGATTTGCAATACTTCCAGCTAATTGAGAAATCGTATTAATAGGTAAACTATTGTTGTGATTTTTATTGGTTTCTAATATCCTTTTAATTATCCTAAATTGACCAATAACATCATAAGGACAAGTTTGATAGTGTTCTATCTCGTGACGAGTTAAAACCTTTACTTCTTCTTTGAAATCTCTTAAGTTTTTAGGGAGTTCACCAAAATTTAAATGTATTTGCCAATTATTACCAACACTTATATAATATTCTCCACTTCTAAAATTTTCTTCATCTTTCGATAAGAATTTTACTTCTGGTTTTGGCAGTGCAAGTAATCCAAAATAGTCTTTTTGAAATACTTCATGTATTGCCTCTTCGGCCACTTTTTGATATTTAAACAGTTTCTCTTCCAATTTTAAGAAGCTCTTTTTTAATGTTATTATCAGGTCCTTGGTAATTACATATCAACTTGATACAACCACCATTTCTAAAATGTTTAATTTCTAAGTTGAATTCATCAGTTGGTTTTGAGATAGTAATATTTTTACCTATTGAACGAGTAAAATCTAATGGCTCACCATAAATTAGAATGAATTGATTCTTTAAAAAATCTGACTTTGAAATTTCTGTACTATCTAAAATTTCAATCTTTAATTGTGGATATTCGATTGCCTTTAGTTTGATAATTTTCTGTTCAATTTTATCAGTAAGAAGCTGACGACTACGTATTTTATATTCTCTCTTTAATTGATTGCTAATTTCGTTTAGTTCTGAGATTATATTGGTTTTATCAATCCTACTTTGGTAATTAATCGTTTTATCATAAAATTCTTCAAGTTTTTGTAATTCTGGTAAAAGTTCCATATTAATCAATAAATCATCCTCGACTTGTGATGATTTTTTTATTAATTCTGAAAATTCTTGCCGTGATAATTTAGATTGCAATGCATGATTGAATGGTTTAATGAAATTCGGATACCGATTCTCAAACCTGGAATAAATTTGATTAATTATTGCTTTTGTCCCTTCTAAATCAGAGTTAACAGAAAATGTTTTTTCTTCGAACCTGTTTTTTATATTTTCTTTCAAGAACTTCTTGCTAAGATTCGACCTGTGCCAAATTAGGTATGGTGCAATAGCTTTAATATGTAAAGTGGAAACTTTAGAATATCCCAGTAGCCAGGCAAAAGCTCTACCATAACGATACAAGTCTTCTTTCACACGTACACTCAAAGGGTTTCTTGTTTTATGGCATACCTGACCTTCAACAAAATAACGACATTCCCCTCCATTTGTACACAATCCATTATCTACAGTTAAGTCTTCACTTGCTTCTTTTGACAGTCTAACACATAACCTATAGTCAGCAATGATATTATTAATGAATTCTTCGGCTTCCGGTTCATATTCAATCGTTTCCTGAATAGATTCCTGAACTGAATCTAAATCTTTATCAGATAGTCTAAAATTTAAAGATACTTTATTATTAAGCTTGTCTTTTTTACCTATGGTCTGCATACTTAGGTAATCAGGCATTGTAATCGGCAGTGCTAATGCAAATCTGTCTAAAAAGGGCATCGGCAACTCAAAATTACCTTCATCAGAAGGGTTCATAGTTGCAAATACTGTAAAATTTCCGACAGGATAGCTTTGGTTTTGGTATTTTACTATGCCCTCAGCAAGAAGTGAAAGTAAAATATTTTGAGCGTATGGACTTAATCTGTTTATTTCATCAATGATTTTCCATTGTGATTTTACAAAATCGTTCCACTGAACTTCAATATTCCCATTTTCAATTCTTTTATGACCCATTAATTGTTCAAGATTTAGTGAGCCTAAAATCTTTTCTTCAGTGAGTTGAGGATGCCCCCTCAAAATTGCTTGTTCAATTTCATCACTCGTTTTGTCAAGGAATATTTGACCTAAATATTTTGACAAAGTTGTTTTACCCCCTCCATGACCACCATAGAGCAACATTGTTCCTTTTTTAACCAATGCATTTATTGTGGCTAACGTTTCAACAAGAAATACAGGTCTATTTTTTAAATCTTTACTGTTAAAGGAAACTCCCAATATTTCATCATTATGAACGTACAAATTATTATTTCTTAATTCGTCAAGAAGGTCGATTATTTCAATTTCTTTAATTGCCATATTAAATGTTCTTTGTGAGGTTGATATTGATTAAATCATATTCTAATAGTCTTTTGAAGCGTTCCACGTTTGTATCTAAATCTGATTTATTGAGCTGATATCCATCTGAATAAATACGATCCAAGAAACCTAAGTCATCTTTAATGTCAGATTTTTCAATTGCGGCAGTAAACTCTTTCTTAATATATTCATAAGACTCAAGAATACCATTAACAAAATCCACGTTTAAGGCTTCCAACAAGTTCTCTGATTCTTTGATATTATCAATAAACCTATTTATTTCATCAACAGCACTTTTAATTTTCTCAACTTCAGAACTTTCAATTTTAAGCTTCTTCAAAATCTCAATCTTTTTTCCTTCATAATCAGATGTTATGGCTTGAAAGTAATTTACAATATCTTCTTTAAGACTACTCTCTTCTAA
>CAYTKX010000093.1:0-3096 GCA_964438495.1 uncultured Staphylococcaceae bacterium | reverse complement strand
TTACCTCAATCTACCATTATGATACAATATATAGGAAGATTTATAAAGTTATGGGAATAAAATATCGAGTAATTGTAAGAGAAGATGCCCAAAGTCGGGCCGTTAGTGAAGCGCTCCATCGTTTAGCGAGTCATTATGGTTTTATTTATGACGAAGAAAACCCTGATTACGTATTTTCGATTGGTGGCGATGGAACCTTTTTAAAAGCCGTCCATCTTTACTTACGGAAACTAAGTAAAATAAATTTTGTTGGTATTCACACGGGATCACTCGGCTTTTTCGCTGATTTTCGGCCAGATGACTTAAATATGGTCTTTACAAAAATTAAAATGCAAGAAGCGCGTTTTAATACTTACCGTTTAGTGAAAGCCGAAGTCATTCAAAATAACCGCAAACGTAATTTTTACGCTGTTAACGAAGTACGAATTGAAAATGTGCATCATACTTTAGTGCTTGATGTGACCCTTAATAATGATTTCTTAGAGAAATATCGCGGTAATGGTGTCTTAGTGGCAACACAACTTGGCAGCAGTGGCTATAATAAATCTTTAGGTGGCGCGATAATTAATCGTGATTTACCGTTACTTGAATATACAAAGATTGCCCCAATCGCCAATAGTGTTTATCGCCCGCTTGTTAACCCCCTTATTATTGGGGACAAAGATGTCTTAACGTTTAAAGGGGAAAATAGCTTTACATTTTTTGGTTATGACAGTTTAACGAAAAAATTAAATGATGCCCCATTTACGATTAAAGTTTTCTTAAGTAACAAAAAAGTAAAAATTATGCACCGCGATGATCGGCCATACACCCAAATATTAAATGAAACATTCCTAGGAGGATAAACAATGGATTTTAATGAATTCCTCAGCAAATACGCTCTCTTTATTGCTTTAACCGTCTTCAGTGTCATTACGGTTTTAATCCTTTTCTTTCTTTTTATCCCCCGCTTAAAAAAAGAAAAACTAGTCAGTGAAGAGACTATCGGCAAAGAAGAGTTTTTAAACTTATTAGGCGGCGTTGATAATATTTTAGATATATCATTAAAAGGTTCACGCTTAAGTGTGTCGTTAAAAGATCAAACAATCGTTGACCTTGAAGTATTAAAAAAACACGGGGTTGACCGTGTTATTGTGATGCAATCTAAACTTGTTTTACTCGTTAATAAAGAAGTAGCGAGATTATTTAATCACCTTGCGTAAAGCTTCAACTGGTAAGCCCATGACATTATAGTAACTACCTTTAATACTTTTAACAAGGGCAAAAGCTTCATCTTGAATTCCGTAAGCCCCAGCTTTATCAAACGGGGAGCCGGTCTTAATATATTCATCAATTAATTCGTCACTTAAGTCATTAAAATATACTTCAGTGACGATATTTTTATTTATTTCAATGTTTGGGCCTAATAAAGTAAAACCACTGATAACATGATGTTTTTTACCGCTTAACTTCCGGAGCATCCGTTTTGCGTCGGCTGCGTCTTTTGGTTTGCCTAAAAGTTCGCCGTCAATTACGACGATTGTGTCACACGCTAAAACAGTTGCTTCGGGGTAGCTTGCAAATATTTTATAGGCTTTAAACTTAGAAATGATTTTTGCAGTATCACTAGGAATACTCACTAATATGTTTTCATCAATATCGGGAACAACAATTTTAAATTCAGGAACAATCTTTTTTAATAGTTCTTGGCGACGCGGTGATTTTGACGCTAAGATAAACATATTATAACCCCGAGCTCATAATGACAGGAATAATCATTGGTTTACGTCCCGTCTTTTCTAGGAAGTAAGGCTCTAATTCATCACGCACAACATTTTTAACTTCCCCAAAAGTTGTTGTTTTGCTAGCGTATAACTTTGTTAACACGTCATTAATATGTTTTTCAGCCATTGGCAATAAATTAGAAATGTTCCAATTAATAAAACCACGACTATAAAGTTCAGCGGGGACAAGCAATTTATTTTGTTTGGGATCAACAGCGATTAAAACGGCAACCATGCCATCTTGATTTAACTGCCGGCGGTCATTTAAGACAGCGCGCGACATTCCTTCGGTCGAATTACCGTCTAAATAAATGTCAGCGACCGCAAAACTGCGCCCTCTTGTAACTTTGCCATTACGTAATTCTAAAGTTTCACCATTTTTAAGCACAAAAGAGTTTTCAAGGGGAACGCCAACAGTTGCTGCAAGTTCAGCGTGGAGTTTAAGCATCCGATATTCGCCGTGCATGGGCATAAAGTATTTTGGACGCACTAGACGAAGCATTAGTTTTAATTCTTCTTGCGACGGGTGACCTGAACTATGGATGTTACGTAAAATTGAGTTGGTAAGCACATTTGCGCCAAGTCTTGTTAATTGGTTTACGATACGGTCAATACCGACACTATTACCAGGAATTGGTGAACTTGAGAAGACGACAGTGTCACCAGGCATAATGCTAATTTCTTTATGAGTGCCATCGGCAATGCGGGATAAAGCCGCCATCGGTTCACCTTGGGAACCCGTACATAATATGACTGTTTCTTCTGGTTTAAGTTGACTTGATTTACTTACATCAACAATACTCGCATCGGGAATCTTAATATAGCCAAGTTCGCGTGAAGTAGTGACAACTTTTTCCATGGAACGGCCAATAATAATAATCTTTCGTTTATAGTTTACCGTTGCTTCAACAATTTGTTGAATCCGGCTTATGTTACTAGAAAATGTAGAAATAATAAGGCGTCCTTGAGCATTAGCGAAGATTTCATTAATCGCACTAATAACATTACGTTCACTCGGTGTATAACCAGGATGCTCACTATTTGTAGAGTCGCTAAGTAATAAATCAACCCCTTCATTTCCTAAAGCAGCAATTTTACCTAAATCGATATCTTTACCAACGGGTGTTAAGTCCACTTTAAAGTCCCCAGTGCTTACAATGCGGCCATGTTCGGTATCAACGCAATAGCCATAACAATCAGGAATTGAGTGCGTTACCGCAAAGAAACTAACGGTCATATCATCAATTTTAATAACCGTATCATCAGTGTATTCGACAATGTTAACTGGAGTTTTAATACGCATCATTTGTAATTTATAACGAATTAAAGATGC
>CAYTKX010000092.1:0-3128 GCA_964438495.1 uncultured Staphylococcaceae bacterium | reverse complement strand
AGTTCATCAAGCATCTTGCGGGCAATATCTTTTTGCGTTTCTTTGCCAAGCGGTAAAAAGTACACTGTTTCATCAATACGATTAATAAACTCAGGTTTAAAGGTTTGACTTACTAAAGCTTCAACCTTTTTAATATCACCTTTTAAGAAATGTTCACTCCCTAAGTTACTAGTCATAATAATAACAGTATTTTTAAAGTTAATAACCCGGCCTTGACTATCAGTTAAGCGGCCATCATCTAACACTTGTAAAAGTAAGTTAAAAACTTCAGGATGCGCTTTTTCTATTTCATCAAATAACACAATCGAATAAGGAGCGCGCCGCACTGCTTCGGTTAATTGCCCTCCTTCGTCATAGCCAACATAACCAGGGGGCGCGCCGATAAGGCGACTAACCGAGAATTTTTCCATATATTCACTCATGTCGATACGCACAATATGTTTTTCGTCAGCAAATAAAGCATCGGCTAAAGATCGTGCTACTTCAGTTTTACCAACACCAGTTGGCCCTAAGAAGAGAAAACTACCAATGGGGCGATTTGGATTATTAAGCCCCGCGCGTTGCCGTAAGATAGCGTCACTTACAAGTTGTAACGCAACATCTTGCCCAAGCACCCGTTTTTTAAGTTGTTCGTATAAACCAAGAATGCGCGTTTTATCGCTTTCCATGATTCTTTTTAACGGGATTCCTGTTTGACGAGCGACGACAGCAGCAATTTCGTGTTCCGTGACGGTTTCTTTAAGTACTTTGTTATCTTTCGTCTTAGACGTGAGTTTTTCAATTTGTGCTTCTAAGTCGGGAATTGTTTTATATTGTAAAGTCGAAGCTTCTTCAAACTTACCACTATTAAAGGCCACGTTTAAGTTAAACTTTGCACTTTCAAGTTCTTTTTTCTTTTTACTAAGCACTTCTAATTCACTTAGTTCATGTTGCCACTCTTTGGAATAGCGTTCATCTTCTTCCCGTAAACTAAGGAGTTCTTCACTTATATCTTTAAGGCGTTTCTTACTTAAGTTATCATTTTCTTTACTTAAAGCGACTTTTTCGATTTCAAGTTGGCGAATCTTACGCCGTAATTCATCTAGTTCAGCCGGTAAGCTTTCAACTTCAACGCGAATTAAAGAACACGCTTCATCCACGAGGTCAAGCGCTTTATCGGGCAGAAAGCGTTCGGTAATATAACGGTCACTTAAAAGGGCGGCACTAACGAGGGCGCCATCACTTATTTTAATGCCGTGATGACTTTCATAGCGACTTTTTAAGCCTCTTAAGATTGAAATAGTGTCATCAATCGTCGGTTCTTGGACAATAAGGGGTTGGAATCTTCGTTCTAATGCCCGATCTTTTTCAATGTGGGTGCGATATTCATCAAGCGTTGTTGCCCCAATCGTATGAATTTCGCCGCGGGCAAGCATTGGTTTTAGCATATTACCAGCGTCAATCGCTCCTTCAGCTTTCCCAGCGCCAACAATTAGGTGAATTTCATCAATAAATAAAATGATTGAATGGTTACTTTCTTTAATCTTTTTTAAGATTGCTTTAAGTCGCTCTTCAAATTCACCGCGGAATTTAGCCCCGGCAATAAGTGCGCCCATATCAAGTTCATATATTTGTTTATCTTTTAAGTTTTGGGGGACGTCCCCGGCGACAATACGTTGGGCAAGTCCTTCAATAATTGCTGTTTTACCGACCCCTGGTTCGCCTAGTAAAATAACGTTATTTTTCGTTTTACGAGCAAGTATTTCAATAATGCGCCGTATTTCCATATCGCGGCCAATAACGGGGTCACTTTTATTGGCTTTGGCGTCTTCATTTAAAAAACGTCCAAATTTCTCTAAGATTTTTTCATCTTGTTCATAATTTTGGAACGGATTAAAGTTCATCATAATAAACCTCCTTTAGCACTCACAGTGTGTGGTTGCTAAATTAATTATATATGATATTTGGCACTTGTCAAATAAGAGTGCTATTTTTAGTTTAAATTTATTTTACTAACCTTTAAAATGCGGTTAATTTTGTCATCATTCGGACGAAGGATGACGTAATGGGTCGCATAACGCAGGACATCAACATATTCTTTTTTGTTGTAATGATCAATAATAAGTGTGCGAATAACGTCAAAAGCGATTTCACTTGGAAATGGTTTTTCCTTCGTATAGGCGAAAAGTTTTTTAATTTGACTTCTTGTTAATTCATACGGTTCTTTTTTATCAAGCGCCGTTAAAACACTAGTAATTTCTTCATTAAAGCCGGGCGGTAATAAGCTATCATCATAGACGATAGATTGATAATAATAAGCGTAAGCATTTTCAAACTTACCTTCTAAATATTGAGCGTAACCTGCAAAACGAAGGGCGTGACTAATGTTTGGTAAACTATAAACAATTTGTAAATACCACATTGATAAGCGCATTAAGTCACTTGCTCTTTTATCATATTTTAAAGCTTCTAAAATCTTAATGATGGCTTTTGGGTTAAATGGGTTCCATTGATGAGCCCGTGAATACATACGAAAAGCGTTATCGTAATCGCGATTTGCTTCAAAAATAACGCCGCGATGATAATAAATATGGAAAAACGGGAACGTCACTAAAATATCTTCAACCGCTTGCTGACTAAGTTTTGTAAATAAGGCTTTTTCAAATTCATTAACAAAGTTAAAGATTGGTTTTTTCTTCGCGACTTGGTCAAGCACTTTAGCGTGACTATCAGCGTAACGCACTAAAGCATTACCAATATCACTTCGTCTTGTTAAACTAATTTTTTCTTCGCGCATTAAAAATAGACATACCGGCACGAGTAAATCAGGGTTTAGGCGAATTTCACTGTGGATTTCTTTCGGATCATTACCAAGAAATGAGGCGGCTAAAACAAGTACTTCCGCTTCGGTATTATCATTCGTGAAATTATCAACAATGTAATTAAAAAGATTAAGGCGATCAAGTTCATTATCGCCGGTTAAGTTAATACGTAAAGTTGTGTTTTGATTCATTTTCATAGTGCTATTGTAGCAAAAAAGGGTTGTTTTTTCTACTTTTATGACCTAGATAAAATTAAGGCCACCTTTAAAAATTAGTTTTTCTTATAAATATAAATATATACTTTAGAGGAAGGTCGCAATTAAGAAG
>CAYTKX010000091.1:0-3150 GCA_964438495.1 uncultured Staphylococcaceae bacterium | reverse complement strand
CAAAAAAGTAAACCTCATGTCCTTGAACATAAGGTAATTGATGTTGATGTCATCGATAATGACGAGCAACAATAAAACATTCAATAATTATAAGTATTTATAATTCCTTGCGTATTAAGCATCCTTTTCTTTTACGATTGTATGTAGTTTTTTGTTATGTTTAGGTTATAATTATTTAGTAAGCATTTACATGCGCTAAATATACCCCATGGGGTATAATAACGCGGTAGGAGAATTAATATAATGGATGAGAAAAGAATTGTCGTAGTAGGTGGTGTCGCTGGAGGCATGAGCTTTGCCACCCGCTATAAAAGATTACACCCCTTTCATGAAGTATTAGTAATTGATAAAGGACCGTATGTTTCGTTTGCAAACTGTGGCCTCCCTTATGCCTTGGGCGATGTCATTACGAAAAGACACCGCCTTATTGTCGAAACAAAAGAACGACTTGGCGCCCGTTTTGAAATTGATGTTTTAACAGAAACCGAAGTCACTGCGATTTTCCCGGAAAAGAAGGAAGTCGAAATTATGCGCGGCGATCAAAAAAGTCGGATTGCTTATGACGAACTAGTGCTCTCCCCTGGGGCAAGACCTTTTATGGTTGATATTCCCGGTTTAGCAAAAGAAGATACATATGTATTACGTAATATCCCTGATTTAGATCGGCTGCAAGAACGCGTTAATCGTGATGGAATTCATAAAGCAATAGTTATTGGTGCGGGTTTTATTGGCCTAGAAGTCGCCGAAAACTTACGCCATAAAGGTTTTGAAGTTATCATTGTTGAAAAAGCAAAACATATTTTACCGCCGTTTGATGCGGAAATGGCAGAGTTTGCGCGCCTTGAAGCGGTGCGAAACGGCATTACGGTTTACGCAGATGACGAAGTAGTTGAAGTTAAAGATAAAGTAGCCTACTTAAAAAGTGGCGCTGAAGTTGATTTTGACTTTGTCGTTATGAGTATTGGGGTTATCGCTGACACTAACTTTTTAAAGGGAAGCGGAGTGGCGATGAATAACCGTGGCTTTATTCATGTTGATGAACATTATAAAACAAGTGTTGATCACGTTTACGCTGTCGGGGACGCTATTTTAGTAAAACACGAGATTACTGGTGAACAGGTTAGCATCGCTTTAGCAAATCCCGCAAACCGTCAAGGGCGGCAAGTTGCTGACCATCTAGGAGGTTATAAAACCTTTAATCGTGGTAGTTTAGGAACCGCGATTTTAAAACTCTTTGATCAAAGTTTTGCCTCGACTGGTTTAAATGAACGGCAAGTAAAGGCGGCTAATTTACCGTATCAACCGCTTTATTTACAATGGTTTGATCACGCGACCTATTATCCAGGCGCGACTGCCATTTACTTAAAAGTATTATTTAACCCAGAAACCGGATTAGTTTATGGTGCCCAAGGTGTTGGTCAAAAAGGTGTCGATAAACGAATTGACGTTATTGCGACGGCGATTAAAGCTAAGATGCCGATTACTGAGTGGCCAGAACTTGAATTTAGTTACGCTCCACCCTTTGGGATGGCCAAAGATATTATTAACTTAGCGGGCTATTACGCAAGTAACGTCATGCTTGGCATTACGAATATTGTTGAATATCATGAATTAGAAGCCTATGTTAAAAAAGGTGCGCTTGTCGTTGATGTGCGCAGTGAAAGAGAACGGGCCCGCCATGGCTATATTAAAGGTTCAATTAATATGCCTATTGAACGGTTCCGTGACGAATTTGAAGACTTACCGCGTGATAAAGAAATTATTTTATATTGTGAAAGTGGCACGAGAAGTTATAACGCTGAACGTATTTTAAAAGCTTCTGGCTACACGGCTTATAATTTAAACGGTTCATACGGTATTTATAAAGTTGCAATGCCGGAGAATGTTATTAAAGATGAGTAGTTTTAAAACCATTATGGCAAGTGATTTATCACAATTAATTCGCCAAGGAAAAAAGTTAAGTGTTATTGATGTCCGCGAACCTTTTGAATATCAAATGGGTCATATTCCGGGTTCAAAAAATATGCCGCTTAGTAATTTTGAACTTGAAGCATTAAATAAAGAAGAAGAACATTATCTTTTATGTGCGACCGGAGCGCGTAGTTTAGAAGCAGCGCGCGTCCTTGCAACTTACGGCTATAAAATTATTAATGTTATGGGTGGGACATCTGCCTATAACGGACCAATGAAACGATAAGGCCACGGAAACGTGGTCTTTTTTCTTATATTACATAAAGTAATTGAATAAAGGACGAATAAGGCATAAAATATACATTATGAAAAAACACAATTATCAACTGCAAATATTACTCTATCTCACCCTCTTTTTAAACGTTATCTTAACGGTTATTAAATTATGGGCTGGGTATCGCTTTATTTCCCCTTCACTTGTTAGTGACGGGTATAATTCTTTATTTGATGTCGCGATTAGTGTCATGCTTATTATCATTTTAAAAGCCTCTAATCGGGCACCAGACGCGAATCATCATTACGGCCATCAAAAATATGAAGGACTCCTTTATTTTGGGTTAGGTCTTTTTATATTATTTAGCACGATATTATTAGGAGTAGATGCGGTTACTGGGCTTGTTTCCTTTTTAAATAATGAGCCTTTTACCGCCCCAAATATCATTGCTTTATACGTTGCTCTTATTAGTGTTTTTATTAAAATTATTCTCTTTGTTATCAATTTTCTCGCCTTTAAAAAGTTTAAAAGACCAGCACTTAAAGGTGATGCCTATAATCATTTAAGTGATATCTTCGCTACCGCGGTTAGTATTATCGCCATCATCTTAGCGCAGTTTAATTTCTTTATCTTTGAATTTATCGGGGCGATTATTATTGTTATTATCATTGTAAACACAAGCGTTAAAATCATTAAAGAAGCGGCCTATTACTTAACTGATGCTTCGCCGAGCAAAAAGACAATTGAACACATAAAAGAAGCAATACTCATGCGAAAAGGGGTTATTTCAGTTGATGATCTAAAAGTTAGACGTCATATGAATAACTATTACGTTGATGTTGAAATTGGTGTAAGCAAAGATTTAAGTTTTGAAGAAGCACATTTAATAAGTGAAAATGTCCATCATTATGTCGAACAAAACTTTAAAGTTTTACATTGTCATGTTCATATGAACCCGCACTAAG
>CAYTKX010000090.1:0-3164 GCA_964438495.1 uncultured Staphylococcaceae bacterium | reverse complement strand
CCCCCTATTCCCCAATCGATGTATTCACCAACCTGAGGAACCACAAGTGCAAGGTGTTTGATGACTATCTGCTGACCCATGAATCGGTAAAGAGGGCGAATGACATCTACAAGCTGATGGACTTGAAAGTCCCTCAGCAGATTCCCATAAGCAAAGAGGTTTTGTAGTTAGAATACGTCACAGGGAACAATTGGTTAAAGAGTAGGTTGAGGAAAACCTTTATACTAATTCCGTCGTGGCAACATCTGGTACGTCCGAGTTGTTGTCGACCAAAATCAGGAAATCAACTCTCAGCTATCTGTACAGGAGAATTCGATAAAGATATTTTATCAACAGGACTTACATCTTTAAAAAGATCAAAAGGGGGGAGCGTAATTTTCCATATTATCTCCAAATTTTTCGCATTACATTCCTCTTGTTCGTTTTTCTTATTGAAATTTTATTTCGTTTATGTAATCATAATCATAAATTTTTGATACAGGAGCATTTATGGCAAAAAAAACTCATGAACCTGCATTGCTGTTGAAAATGAAACATCTATATTCGTCACTTTCCAAAGCAGAAAAACTGGTGATAGATCAAATTATGCTAGATCCCAGCAAGGTAATTCATCTCTCGGTGGCTGGTTTGGCAGAAAACTGTGGTACCAGTGAAGCCACTGTAATAAGAGCCTGTAGAAGGCTTGGGCTTGAAGGGTACCAAGATCTGAAGGTTACTCTTGCACAAGATATAGTAACACCTCTACAGAGCATCAACGAACAGATAGAATTTGGGGATGATGCAAAAGTAATCATTGACAAAATTTTTCAAGGGACCTTGCACACCCTCAACTTTACCCATAATAATCTCAAAGTAACCGCGATAGAACAAGCAGCTGACGCCATTCTGAAAGGGAATAACATCTTGATTATAGGTCTGGGGAACTCTCAATCGATCGCATTGGACTTGCAACACAAACTCTTGCGTCTAGGTTTGAACGCAGTCTCTATCAGTGACGGCCACACCCAGATGATACGGGCTGCTTTCCTGGGGAAAGGAGATTGTGTGTTTGCTATCAGCCACTCAGGGTCTTCCAAGGATATAGTTTCATGTGCTGAAATGGCGAAACATCAGGGAGCTACTATTATTTCTCTCACAGACATCGGGGTGTCACCTTTGAGCGAAATAGCGGACATTAAACTCTATACGGCAAGCACAGAGACAAAATACCGAATTGTTGCGCTCGAATCCAAAATTGCCCAGCTTACCATTATCAGTTGTATCTATACCATTATTGCAACCAAGAAACCTAAGGTAGTGGAAGGCTTTAGAAAGATAGAACAAGCGCTGAAAACCAAAAAATTCTGAACTAATCTATCCAGAAGCAGAGATGCCCGTCAAAGTGCGTTACTATTGTTTTTCTTTGTTGGGATATCTGGTCAGGGGTTCAATAGAAACTTGCTCGAAGCTCTCTTTTTGAAAAGATTCAATGTATTCGAAAAAATCAGATATCTGCAGCCTTGCCTTTGATTTGCCGTTGATAAGCTTCTTTACCATTGCTTTCTCCTACCAGATAATCTTCCCCGGATTCATAATCATCGCAGGATCGAGCGCCTTCTTCACCGCTTCAAAGAGCTTGTATTCAGCAGGAGGAGTCAACGTCTTGAGGTAAGCCCTCCTCTTTAAGCCAATGCCATGCTCACCGCTGATCTTCCCCCCCAGTTCTCCCACAATGAAGGCATAGAGCTCAGAAAGAATCTTCGGCTCGATCTCCCGCCAAGCTTCCATGCTGCTCTCGGGATTCTTTACGATGGTGGCATGGAGATTGCCATCGCCTGCATGGCCATAGCAGGGGATGGTAACATCATATTTCCCAGCTAGCCGCTTGAGCTCGGGCAGGACACTGGGAATGCAACCGATGGGGACGACAACGTCCTCCAGGCTCTGGACAGGGCTGAACACCTTGATCGCTTCTGCGATGTTTCTCCTGACCGACCATATCCTCTCCCGGTTGGAGGCATCTTCGGCTACATAGACTTCCATCGCCCCTTGCTTGCTGCAGAGATCCCCTACCGCTATCAGGTCGCGTTCGACCTGCTCCTCATCCGTGCCGTCGATCTCAATGAGCAGCATCGCCCCCACCCCTTCCAACGGAAGGCTCTCGTTTAGGTAGGAACAGGACATCTCAATTGAACTACGGTCCATGAACTCAATGCTAGTGGGAACGATACCACCCTTCATGATCATGGATACCACGGAGATTGCCTCCTGAGCGCTCCTAAATGGGATCAGCAAGTCCGAGGCTGCCTTGGGCAATCCCAACAGCCTGATGGTTGCCTTGGTAATGACCCCCAGCGTACCCTCAGAACCAATGTACAGCTGCTTGAGGTCATACCCACTGACATCCTTGGTGACCTTGCCTCCTAGGTTGACTATCTCTCCCTGGGGAGTCACCACTTCCATACCCAGGACATACCTACCCGTAACCCCGTACTTGACCGCTTTGCCCCCACCGGCATTCTCCGCTATGTTACCACCCAGGAAACACGTCTCAAGACTCATGGGATAGCCTGCAAAAAAGAGACCTCGGCTTTTGAGCTGTTCATTCAGCTCGTTGGTGACAATACCGGTTTCAGCAGTAACGGTCAGGTTAGCCTCATCAATCTCTAGGACCCGGTTCATCTTCTCCAAGGAAAGCACAATGCCACCGAATATGGGTATGGCTCCTCCTGAAAGCCCGGAACCTGCCCCCCGTGGGGTCACAGGGATTACATGCCTTGTTGCTAGGCGCATGATGGCTGCCACCTGCTCCACCGTGTTAGGAGTTAGCACTACCTCAGGCATATAGGCATACTCCTCAACCGAGGTCTCGTCATGGCTATAGCGTTCCATCTTCTCAAGGTCGGTGATCAGATTCCTGAAACCTACTATCTCTTCCAGTTCTCCGATGATAGTAGCATTGATGCGGGTATAGGTAGTGCTCATGACTTGCTCCTTAGACTCAAACGGCGCTCGATTTCAGGCACTATTGCAAACAAGTCACCTACAATGGCGAAATCAGCAATATCGAGCAGGTTTGCATGCTCATCCGAATTGATTGCCACAATACACTCTGCCGTCTTGATTCCAGCTAGGTGCTGCACAGCACCTGAAATGCCAAGGGCAACATACAAGCGTGGGGAGAT
>CAYTKX010000089.1:0-3228 GCA_964438495.1 uncultured Staphylococcaceae bacterium | reverse complement strand
GTAAGACTTTATCAAAGACAAAGTTTTCTCCTTCGGCAACATCGAGTTTTTCAACATAGATTACTTCGCCGGCAGCGACTTTAATTTGTTTGCCACCTGTTTCAATAATTGCGTACATGAATTAACCTCCTTCTCTATATTCACTTGGACTCGCTATGATGGTAGAGTGCTAACTCTTTTGCAACCATTTCTATGCGGTTAAAGCTCGTGAGGCTATAACGTTAATAAAATACCATAAACCCATTAGTTTGGCAAGACTTTTATTATATAAAAGGAATTATAATCGAAATTAGAAGTCATTTAAAATAAGGAGAAGAAAACGCTGAAAGGGTTAAAAAGTATAAAAAGGTCATTTCTTTATATAAAAAACTACTAATTAAATACTATATTACGACTTATGATGACTTCGCAGCGAATAATGACTGTTTACACCGATTATTATATGATCATAGAGATAGACACCAAACTTTGCACTTTCCTTCGCTAATTGTTCGGTCGTATTTAAATCATTTTGGCTTGGTTTTACGATGCCGCTAGGGTGATTATGAATTAAAATATAGCGTTCAGCGTTCATAATTAAAAGCTCTCTAATCACTTCTTTGACATCTAACATGAACCCTTTTTCGTTGCCAATATATAATTGTTTTTCACTAATAATCATGTTGCGACGACTAAGCCCAACGAGAAATAAAGTCTCTTTTTGAAGCCTGCCAATCTTTTTTTGATAGTTATAAACAAGCCGTGTTTCATCGTATTTTAAATGATTAACATTACCTTCATAACTTACAAGGCGACGGTTAAGTTCACTGACCGCTAGGATTTTTAAGGCTTTAGCCTTGCCAATGCCCGGCATTATTAATAGTTCAGGATCACTTATTTTATAAATGTTTGCTAAGGAAAAGTGCCGGTCTAATAGTTTTTGCGCTAAATAAAGGGCACTTTCCCCTTTTTTTCCTTGGCCGATAATAAGGGCTAAAAGTTCGGGCTCTGATAACGTATTTATGCCGTAATATAGGGCTTTTTCCCGCGGTCTAGCTAAAAGTGGTAAGTCTTTAATCTTATTACTTCCACTCAAATTTAAAACCTCCAGGAATTAAGGTTGAACCTGATTTCGAAGTAAAGAGTTTATAGACCACAACTGTAATAATCGCAATTACTAAAACCGCCATAATCGCTGTTAAGGTAATTGGTTCGCCCCCTTTAATTTTGCTAAGGGCGTAGTTAGATAATGTTTCGTACATAATTTTTTCCTCCTACTACATAAGTAAAAGGAAATTAACTGTTTTATCGCAATGATTTTAGTTTATCGCGGGCAATCTTTAAACTTTCGGCGTAATGTTTAGCCTTTTCTTCTTCTTCGGCGACTTTACTAGGTGGCGCTTTTTTTAGAAATCCTGGATTACTTAGCATTTTCGTGCTCCGTTCGATTTCTTTTTCTAGCGTTTTAATTTCCGCCTCTAGTTTTTCAATAAGCGCTTTTTTATCAATTTCAATTTCAAGTCCAAATTTGCCGTCAGGTAAATTAATAAGCGGTAAAGTATTCGGGATAACATCTTCTTTAAAATCTTTAATAAAGCCAAGTCGCCGTAAGACATCAAAATAGGGACTTAAATCAAAGTTTGGCTCATTAATATATAGATTCATCTTCGCATTAGGCGCTAGACCGTTAGTTGCTTTAAAGTTGCGTATTTCACGGACTAAATCAATAATAACCCCGACTTCATGGTTATATTTAGGGAAACGATTTTTACTAATTTTTGGATAATCAGCAAGCATTATCGATGCTTTAGATTCCGGTAATGATAAATAAATCTCTTCACTAATAAAGGGGGAATACGGATAAATCATCATTAAGATACCGTGTAAAGTATGATACATAACGTTATAAGTATTCGTATGATCTTCTTCTTTACTTAAGGCGACTTTAACCATTTCTAAATAGTTTGAACAATAATCATCATACACAAAGTTATATAAATAAGTACTAGCGAGTCCTAATTCATATTTATCCATTAAAGTTGTCACTTTCTTCACCGTTTCATGATAGCGATGCATAATAAAGCTATCAAGCGGACTTAATTTTTTGAAGTTAATAGCTCCTGGTTTATAATCAGCGGGTAAATTCATTAAGATAAAGCGCGCTGCGTTCCATATTTTATTTAAATAATTAACACTGCTTTGTAGTTTTGTTTCACTAAAGCGGCCATCTTGGCCTGGTGTACTCGCGGTAGCAAGGAAATAGCGTAAACTATCAACGCCATACTTTTCAATAACTTCAATCGGATCAATCCCGTTACCAAGTGATTTTGACATCTTGCGCCCTTGTTCATCGCGGATTAAGCCGTGAATGACGACATCATTAAACGGTTTCTTGCCGGTCATTTCTTTACTCATAAAGATCATGCGCGACACCCAAAAGAAAATAATATCATAGCCCGTAACCATAACGTCAGTTGGGAAATAACGCTCATAGAGTGCGCCTTTATCGTTTGGCCACCCAAAAGTTGAAAATGGCCATAAAGCACTTGAAAACCATGTATCTAAGACATCTTTATCTTGTTCATAATTTTCAATATCTTGTGGCGGTGTTTCACTAACGACAACCGCCCCTGTTTCTTTATGATAATAAGCCGGAATACGGTGGCCCCACCATATTTGACGGCTAACGCACCAGTCTTCGGCAATTTCCATCCAGTTTAAATATGTTTTATTAAAGCGTTTGGGGAAGAAATTAATCGGGTCATCACTATTTTGATCTAAAATACTTTGCGAGGCGAATTGGTTCATTTTTAAAAACCATTGTCTCGATAAGTAAGGTTCAATAATGGCGTCACTTCGTTCACTGTGACCCACACTATGGGTGATTTCTTCGATTTTAATGAGTAAATCAAGCTTCTTCATCTTTTCGACGAGCGCTTTACGGGCTTTAAAGCGGTCAAGGCCATTAAATTCGCCGCCTCTTTCATTTAAAGTGCCGTTTTTATTAATACAGATTGGTCGTTCTAAGTTATGGCGTTCCCCAATATGAAAGTCATTCGCGTCATGCGCGGGCGTACATTTCATAACTCCGGTACCAAACCCTAATTCAACGTAAGCATCAGCGATAAGCGGTATTTTTTCACCATTAACCGGATTAATAAACGTTTTCCCTAAATATTTCGTATAACGCTTATCTTTGGGGTTAATAACAAGCGCCACGTCGGCAAACATTGTTTCTGGTCTCGTCGT
>CAYTKX010000088.1:0-3271 GCA_964438495.1 uncultured Staphylococcaceae bacterium | reverse complement strand
AACTTATGAATAAAGCCGTTATCGCCAGCATAATTAAAGTTTTCAGTATCGGCAGGGGAAACAGTGTCCAGCGCATCTAATTCCCAGTTGCGATCAATAATTTTATAAATATAACGATGGGTATTATTTTCATAATCATATTCATTATGGTCTTTAATCTTTGTGTAGAGATGTCCAAGTAAGGCCTCGCCTTTTAGGCCAGTAACACCGTCATAATATGCACTTACTTCGGGGTCAGTGCTATTTTCCATATTGATTTTGGTTGGCATTGGCGTTTCATTCGCCTTTAATGCAACATATTTATACGGAGCTTCTTTTACGCCTACACCCGAAAGTAATAAGGTAAGAAGCGGTAATATTAATATCCTTTTTTTCATATCTTTCTCCTTTAAACTATTAAGTCATTTACTTAAAGATTATATCATTTTTGATATAAGGGGTAAACTAGTGGCGTTTCAATATTTTATCTTTAACCTATTGGTTATGATAGTTATTAAATGCAATTATTCGAAAATAGTATTAAACTATAATTTGTAATTGAAAGAGGGAAAATGCAAGAAAAACCTAAAGTTAAACGCTTCCTATCACCAGCGCTTATTATTGTCTTATCATTCTTTATTCTTATTTTAGTGGGAACAATTTTACTATTTTTACCTTTTTCAACGAATAGTGGTCATGAACTTTCGTTTTCCGAAGCTTTATTTATGGCAACTTCAGCAGTGACCATTACCGGACTTTCCCCAGTCACTGATGTATCAATTACTTTAACTCCGGTTGGCAAAACCATCTTAGCGTTACTTATTCAATTTGGCGGGTTAGGTGTTATTACTTTAAGTGTCTTTGTCATGATTGTTATTGGCGCAAAGATTGGAATATCAAACCGTGTGTTACTTAAAGAAAACTTAAATTCACCAAGCGTCGCTGGCGTTGTTAGCCTCATTCGAAAAATTGTATTTGTGACCTTAATTATTGAATTCATCGGCTTTTTGCTTAATTTAATCGTATTTATACCTTTATTCCCAAATGAAATCGGTAAGGCTTTAGGTTTAAGTGCTTTCCACACGATATCGTCATTTAATAATGCAGGCTTTGATATATTAGGATCTTCAAGCATTATTAATTACAACACGAATGTTTTATTTATGTTAAACACCGCCTTTTTAATTATGGCCGGTGGTCTCGGCTTTATTGTTATTATTGATATCTTTAAAAAGCGCTCTTATAAACGGCTTATGATCCATTCAAAAATTGTTATCTTTATGAACGTTGTCTTGTGGGTCGGCGGTACCTTACTTATTAAACTCGCGCAATTAGGAGGTCAAGAAACAACTTGGTTAAATGCCTTCTTTCTTGCGGTAAGCGCCCGTACGGCAGGGTTTGCTAATGTTAGTATGGCCGGACTTAACCATGCTTCAATTCTTATATTAATCGTATTAATGTTTATTGGTGGTTCGCCAAGTTCCACTGCCGGTGGGATTAAAACGACAACTTTCTATACTTTAGTAAAAAGTGTTACCGGTTACGCAACGGGGAGTGAAATTACAACTCATAAGCGGTCAATTGGTCCTGCATCACGGCAAAAAGCCTTTCTTTTACTCTTTGTCGCTTTATCTACAGTTATAACGGGAACAGTACTCATTCTCTTATTTGATAACTTAGCGATTGGCGATGTCTTATTTGAAGTTACAAGTGCGATGAGTAACGTTGGCTTTAGTTTAGGCTTAACTCCAAACTTATCAATAGGTAGTCAACTTGTCTTAATCTTAGTAATGTTTGCCGGTCGTGTTGGCCCGTTAACAATTATTGCTCTTACAAATAAAAATTGGTATAAAGTCGGGAAACCACCGATTAGTTATATAGAAGAAAGAATCATCATAGGATAGGAGATTATTATTATGAAAAAAAGTATCGCAATTATTGGACTAAGCCGTTTTGGCGTTAGTCTACTTGAAGCCTTTACAACTCTTGATGTCGACTTAGTGGCGATTGACGTCGATGAAGAAGCAGTAAAAAAGGCGGCTGAACTTATTCCTAATGCCTTTATTGGTGACTCCACTGATAGTGATTCCTTAAGAGCAGCCGGGATCGCTAATGTTGATCACGTCATTGTCGCGATTGGTCAAAACGAATTTACAAACTTATCAACAAGCATTATTACAGTTATTAAACTTAAAGAACTTGGAGTAAAAGAAATTACGGCTCGGGCTGATGATGAAGATTATGCCGAAGTCTTAACTTTAGTGGGCGCAACCCACATCGTAAGTCCCCTTTCAATTGCCGCCGAAAGAATCGCTAATAAAGTAGCACTTGGCAATGTCCTTGATTACTTCCATGTGCGGAAAAACTATGATATTTACGAAGTAAAGATTGCCGACACCTTTAAACCACTTCCGATTATTGAACTTAATTCCCGTAGTCGTTTCCATATAAACATCTTACTTATTGAACGCGATAAAGTGTTACATGTCCCCACTAAAGATACAATCTTACAACCGGGCGATGAAATCTTTATTTTCGGACGAAAACAAGATGTAACCCGGGTCTTAAGCATTTTTAGTTAGGCTAATATTTACATTTTTACTCGTTGCTACACAATTTTTAAGTGTTTTATAAATAAAGTATGCTAACATTAAAATATTAATAAAGGAGTTAGATAATTTATGGCCAAAGTTGAATTAGTTGGTATCCACAAGATGTACGAAGGCAATAAAAAATACTCCGTCTCCGACTTCAACCTTAAAATTGAAGAGAAAGAGTTTATCGTTTTCGTTGGTCCTTCCGGTTGCGGAAAATCAACGACCTTACGAATGATTGCTGGTTTAGAAGACATTACCGGCGGCGAACTCTACATTGACGGTGTATTAGTAAATGACCTTCCACCAAAAGATCGGGGTATTGCCATGGTGTTCCAAAGTTACGCCTTATATCCCCATATGACCGTATATGACAATATGGCTTTTGGGCTCAAAATCCAACGGTTACCAAAAAACGAAATCAAAGCCCGCGTCCATGAAGCGGCAAAAATTCTTGAAATAGAACATTATCTCCAAAGAAAACCTCGGGCCCTCTCCGGTGGTGAAAGACAACGTGTTGCTTTAGGTCGGGCAATCGTGCGTCAAACACAAGTAGTGTTAATGGACGAACCATTATCAAACTTGGATGCAAAACTCCGTGTCCAGATGCGTTCGGAAATTATTCGTCTCCATGAAAAACTTGGAAGTACGACAATCTACGTTACTCACGACCAAACCGAAGCGATGACGATGGCTTC
>CAYTKX010000087.1:0-3371 GCA_964438495.1 uncultured Staphylococcaceae bacterium | reverse complement strand
ACCCATTATATTGATGAAGAAATATCAATTGGTGATTATATTTTAACCGGTGGTGAACTAGGAGCGATGGTCATAAGTGATGCCGTCATTCGCCTTTTAGATAATGTAATCAATGAAGAAAGTCTTGAAGTTGAAAGTTTTGATTATGGGATGCTTGAATACCCGCAATATACTGAGCCTTTTGACTTTCGGGGTTATAAAGTACCGGCTATTCTTTATAGCGGCAATCACGCAGCGATTCGAAGATATCGCCTTAAAGAAAGTTTACGGATAACGAAGGAAAGACGGCCTGATTTATTTGCAAAAATCTTAAGTGATGCCGACACTATTGCCCTTACTAAAGAAATTGAGGCGGGAATTGTCGGGGAATGGGAAAAAGACGCCATCAAAAAAGGTGAGCGATTTACTAAAGATAAAAAGTAATAAATTTATATTTATCAGTCTACATTGAAGGGAAACCAGGTGGCATTGGACCACCTTTTTTATAATGTTTCATCTTCTTCATCATATCTTTTGTTTGTTCGTACTTCTTAAGCACATTATTTATTTGTTGATTTGATGTTCCGCTACCACGCGCAATGCGCACTTTGCGGCTATTTTTTAAAATGGATGGGTTTTTGCGCTCTTCAGGAGTCATTGAATTAATAATTGTTTCGAAGAGTTTCATCTCTTTTTCGGCTAATGCTTGTTGCTCAGGTGTAATCTTTGGCATTCCGGGAATCAGCTTTAAAATACCGCCTAACTTCCCAAGTTTTTGCACTTGTTGCATTTGACTTAACATATCATTTAAATCAAATTGCCCGTCCATCATCTTTTGCGTTGTTTTCTTAACTTGTTTTTCATCTAAATGTTCTTGGGCTTTTTCGACTAACGTTAATACGTCACCCATACCTAAGATACGATCTGCCATACGTTCAGGATAGAAAATATCTAAGTCATTAAGCGTTTCTCCTACCCCAGCGTATTTAATTGAAACTCCAGTTAAGTGTTTAATCGATAAAGCGGCCCCGCCTCTTGCGTCACTATCAAGTTTTGACATAATAGCGCCGGTTAAGCCTAGCTTCTCATTAAAGGCAAGAGCAGTATTCACCGCGTCTTGTCCGCTCATGGCGTCGACAAGTAATAATATTTCCGTTGGGGTGACACTTTCTTTAATATCTTTTAATTCTTGCATTAAAGTGTCATCAATCGTTAAGCGACCAGCGGTATCAATAATTAAAACATCATACCGGTCGTCATATGCTTTTTTGCGGGCAGCTTTAGCAATTTCTACGGGACTAACTTTATCGCCCATATTAACGATATCAACGCCGACTTGTTTCGCTAAAGTAACGAGTTGATCAATAGCAGCGGGACGATAAACGTCAGCAGCCGCTAAAAGCACTCTTTTATTCATTTTCTTTTTAAATAAAAGCGCAAGTTTACCCGCGGTCGTTGTTTTACCGGTTCCTTGAAGCCCTACTAGCATAATAATTGTTGGTTTATTCTTTTCAAACACTAATTCACTATCAGTGCTTCCTAAAAGTTTCACAAGTTCATCATTTACAATCTTTACAACCATTTGCCCAGGGTTTAAAGCGTCATACACTTTCGTGCCGATTGCTTGCTCTTTAATGTTATTAACAAATTCTTTAACAACTTTAAAATTAACATCTGCTTCAAAAAGGGCAATGCGCACTTCTTGGAGCATTTCGTCCATGTTTTTCTCGGTTAAACGTGATTGTCCACGCACTTTTTTTAATATCTTACTAAACTTATCGGTTAATGATTCAAATGCCATCTTTAGTCCTCCTTTTGCAGAAGTTTTTTAATATCTTCGTCAGTTGTTTCTTCAATTATTTTGTGGTGCAACTCTTCGACACGCTTTTTATACGCAAGGTGGCCAACAATTTTTTCTAAGTTTTCGAGATGACCAAGTGATACTTTGATCGCGTCACTTACAGCTGCTTTACTTATGTTTAAATTATCAGCGATTTCTTGCAGCGATAAATTAAAAACATAATATGATTCCATAATCGCCAGTTGCTTTTCGGTGAGACTTTTACCATAAATCACTAATAATTCGTTAATATATATAAATTCTTGTAAGTTATCCATATTACATCACCAAAGAGATTAAAAAGATAATTATAAAGTTAATGACGAAGGTACGTAATAACACACTATGGAAAATAGGTGAACGCCACTTCTCACGTCCTAAATAACGGAATTGCCGATAAGTAAACACAAAGCTTACAATTAAGGTTCCAACAAGAATAACTAATAAATTAGCGTACATCAAATTTGTAGGACCAAGGGCAAAAATAACCTCACGCACTAAAATAAAAATAAAAAAAGAAATAACTAAACTAAGTAGGGAAAATCCAATCATTCGTCTGCTCCTAGGCATAAGCCATATAAATATTTTTCTAAATCAAATTCGTCAAGGTCTTCTAATTTTTCACCTAGACCAATAAAACGCACTGGGACACCAATTTCATCACGGATTGCTAAAATAATGCCACCTTTACTCGTGCCATCCATCTTTGTAATAACTACTCCGGTTAGACCAGTAGCTTCGGCAAAGGCTTTCGCTTGTAAAATGCCGTTTTGTCCCGTTGTCGCATCGACAATTAAAAAGACTTCATGCGGTCCACCTTCAATCTCACGACTAATAACACGGCGAATCTTACTTAATTCCGCCATGAGATTAACTTTTGTTTGTAAGCGACCCGCGGTATCCACAATAATTAAATCGACACCAAGTTCTTTTCCTTTAAAGACGCCGTCATAGGCAACACTTGCCGGATCTTGTTGGTCTTTACCAAGGACAATCGGGACATCTAAGCGCTTTGCCCATACTTCAAGTTGGGCGACCGCGCCTGCTCTAAATGTATCACCCGCTACTAATAAAACTTTTTTACCTTGCTTTTTATAACGATGCGCAAGTTTAGCAATTGAGGTCGTCTTTCCTACCCCATTCACACCAACGACAAGTAAAACCGTTGGTCCATCAGGGTTAAACTGGATTTCATTAACAATGTCCTCCCCTTGCTTTAAATAACCAATAAACATTTTATCGACTAAAAGATCATTAATAGCGCTAGGTTCGGTAATATTTTCTTGCATCGCTTCACTTTTTGTTGCTTCAATGATTTCGTAAGTCAAACTGACTCCAACATCAGCACCAATTAAGATTTCTAAAAGTTGTTCGTAATACTCTTCTGTTACTTTTTCATATTTTTTAGCAAGTCTTTTTAGTTTGCTTGAAAAATTAGCGTGACTTTTTTCAAGACCAACGACATATTTATCAGTGGATTCTGTTTTCTTACCACTGAACTTCTTTTTTAAAAACGAAATAAGTCCCATTATCGCGCCACCTTTTCTAATGC
>CAYTKX010000086.1:0-3383 GCA_964438495.1 uncultured Staphylococcaceae bacterium | reverse complement strand
CGAAGTATAGTTCACTGAGGCCGTTTATACAACATTTAGATGTTACAAACTACTACGCGAAATGGACTCGTGCAAGCAGGCGTGGGATGAGTGGCTGCAATCTCCGAATCCGTATGCCCAGGAAGACAGGAAGATGATGGAAGCAGGAGCAGGAAAGTACTTCAATATCATCCAGATGGTAGGCAGGAAGCGGTGATCCGATCATGATCGGTCCACCGTACGTATCAGCTTGTCCGAAGGCACATGGGGAACCTGCCATGCACGTTGATTCCGTTCATTGGCCTTTCTCTTGCCCATTGCCCGATGGTTTGGATTCTTCCTGGTTGGAAGCAAACATTCGCATCAAGAGATTCGCACCCATCATCTCCGGTTCCTGCATGCTCCTCAGACTGTCGACAAACTCCTGGAAGTCGACCAGACTTTCCATGAGCATCAGGCGTGCGTATGCTTCTTGTTCACCCTTGGCAGAGAGTTCGAGTGTCGCACCGTGTCGGCGGAGGATCAACACCGTCTCCTCCTTGCGAATCTGCCAGGAACGGAGTGCTCCCTCGATCGTCCGGATGTAGAAACCCTCTGCATGGAACGCATCGGCCAATGTACGGCGCAGGAACTCTGCAGCCCGTTCCGAAGGGAACTGCAACTCGATGGTCACCATCCCCTCTCCCTCGTCAGCACTCAAGGTCTCACGGTATCCGGGACCGCCCTTGAACGAGGAGAGGATCATCGGGGGAGCGGCGACCGAAGCGAGCAGCATCGTCATCACCGCGACCCCAAACATGTCTGTCCCGATGATGCCACTCGACAATCCGATACCCGCGACGATAAGTGCCACCTCACCACGGGGGAGCATCCCGACTCCGATCCGATAGGCACCTTTGAGATTGAATCCCACGAAAAGAGCGGGAAGCCCGCACCCGACGATCTTGCCGATGAAGGCGGCGACGTTGTAGATGAGTCCGAAGACGAGGATGGATCCCAGTGCCTTGAAGTCGACCATCATGCCCATGACGGCGAAGAATACGGGAACCAAGTACTCTCCGATCGCGTTCACCCGCTCGGTGATCTCACCTGCGACATCAGTCTGGCTGAACGAGAGGCCTGCGATGTATGCCCCGATGATCATCGCCAGCCCTGCCATCTCGGACAGTCCGGCCAAGAGCAATGCAATCCCGAACGAGATTTCCGCCAGCACTCCCAAGGATTCCAGCCGCTTCATCTGTTTCGTCAATCGCGGTGCGGCCACTATTCCCACTATCATGCACAGCACCCAGAAGAGCACAGCTTTCAGGGCTACTGTCCCGATGCTTGCCCACGCTACCGTTCCCCCGGCAAGCGAAACCGTCGAGATACCTACCACCACCGAAAGCAGGATGATGCTGACCACATCGTCAAGCACCGCGGCAGCCAGGATGGTCACTCCCTCCGGGCTTGATATCTTGCGTGTCTCGCTCAATATCCGAGCGGTGATCCCGATGGAAGTCGCCGTGCTGATGATACCCAGGAACAATGCTTCAGGATCCATCAGGGAATCGACTGCCGGATTGAAAAGTACGGTGATTCCCGCACCGAGGAAGAACGAGATGATCACACCTCCCACACCGACCACCGAGGCCTTCCCGCTGAAGCGCAGGAACGTCGGCAGGTCTGTCTCCAGGCCGCTGGTGAACAGCAACAGTACCGAGCCCAACGTCGCTATCCCATACAACTCTGGCGTCACCGGTATCGTTCCTTCCACCGCCGGAAACAACGGACCGAAGCTCCCCAGAGGGATCGCTCCTAGTACATACGGTCCTACCACCATCCCCGCGACCAGTTCTCCCAGTACCTTCGGCTGCCCGAGTTTCCTCGAGAAGAACCACCCGCTGATCTTTGCGGTCACCAGGATGACACCCAGTTGCAATGCCAACATCATCATTTCATGTGCCATGACTTCACCTCACGATCCGAACACGGACAGTACGCTCTGCAAGCTTTTCGAACGGAACAACAGTTCGCGAGTCTCTTGGGCCCGGTCTGCCTATGACAACGTCAGATGTTCGGCTCGATTGTCCGTGAAGCGCAGCGAACCTTACACCCCCAGGGTTCAATCCGATGCATACCTGAGGTGATATCACCTGTGACGCGTTCACACAAGATGCTAAGGGCACTCATCGATGCAAGATGGATGGAAGTGCACAAGAATTCCAAAACATAACGGAACCATGACCCTCTCTCTCGGAGTGGAGAAAGCTATGTGCAATTCTCATGGGAGGTTGGAGTGGGGAAATCTTGGACATGTGAGTAAGGAGAGGTCTTGAATTGAACTTCCACGAAATGGCTCTGTTCTCCGTCACATGCTGGCGTCTTCAGAGGGGTATTGTAAAGCTTTGCGATGTTCCGCTACGGTTCCTGCAATCTCCTGCAGAGCCTGGTGTTTCGCTCATGCGGCTTTTGGTTCCTGATCGCATACCCGACAGCCTTTCTCTCTCCGATCACCACCAGGACTTTCTTCGCCCGGGTCACCGCGGTGTACAGCAGGTTCCGCTGCAACATCACGAAATGAGTCATCAGGAACGGCAAGACCACGATGGGATACTCCGAGCCCTGCGACTTGTGTATGGTAATGGCATAGGCCAACACGACCTCATCCAATTCCGATCTTTCAT
Organism: uncultured Staphylococcaceae bacterium; assembly: GCA_964438495.1. Taxonomy (GTDB): domain Bacteria; phylum Bacillota_I; class Bacilli_A; order RFN20; family CAG-826; genus UBA1361. The sequence goes on along the minus strand of CAYTKX010000086.1, from coordinate 738 downwards.
AGGCCACATCACGGCCATCGAAGGTGATCGTCAGCTCCTGATCTTCGATGTTGACATCCGTGATCGTGCCGATGTCGCCGTTGAAGACCTCCTTGTCGTAGTCGTTCTTGATCTGCATCACCTTGTCATGAAGCCGGTACTCCATGCCGGCCCTGGCGAGACTTGGTTTCCCCAAGGTATCCTGGATGGGGTTCAGCCGTTCCTGCAACATCCTGTTCAGGTTCGCTGCTCCCACCAAGCCCCGTTGCATGGGAGTGAGTACCTGGATGTCCCGGATCGGGTCGGCATGGTAGTACCCGGGCAATCGTGTGGTCACCAGAGAGAGTATCTTCTCCAACGCTTCCTCGGGTGAGCTGCTTTCGATGTAGAAGAAGTCCGAGGCTTTCCCGTTTGCGATATCGATGCCTTTGCCTTGGTTGATGCGGTGGGCGTTCATGATGATCCGGCTCCCCTGGGCTTGGCGGAAGATGCGTTGCAACCTGACTACCGGGACGACTCCGGAGGAGATGATATCATTCAGGACATTTCCTGCACCGACCGAGGGGAGCTGGTCGGTATCACCGACCAACAACACCGTCATGGAATCGGGGACTGCCTTGAGCAGGTGGTGCATGAGTATGATGTCGATCATCGAACACTCGTCGAGGATCAGGACATCTCCTTCGAGCTGATTCTCTGCATTCCGCTGATACCCTTGCGGCGGCTTGAACTCAAGCAGGCGGTGGATGGTCTTGGCCT
>CAYTKX010000085.1:0-3444 GCA_964438495.1 uncultured Staphylococcaceae bacterium | reverse complement strand
AACCGTGCTTTTGTTTTAACACTGCAAGCAAGAGAACAACATATTAGACGAGCGAAAGCAAACTCTAATATCTGTTCAAATCAATCTTTAAATGCTTTATGGGTTTCTATCTATTTGTCTTTAATGGGACCAAGTGGCTTAAAAGCTGTTAATGAACAAACATATACAAATAGCCACTACTTAAAAGAACAATTGCTGAAAACAAAATTATTTAAATCTGTTCATGATGATAACTTTATTAAGGAGTTTGTTTTAGAGGCTAATTTTGATATAAAGAGTATAGAAGAAAAACTTTTAGATAAAGGCTATCTAACAGGGCTTAATATTAAAGATAATCTAATATTATTCGCTGTTACTGAAAAATATGGAAAAGAAGATATTGATCGATTTGTGGAGGTGTTATCAAATGTTGTACGATAAACTGATATTTGAACTAACTAGCCCTTCTAGAGTTGGTCATGATTTAAAGCATGAAACAAATAATTTAAACAAATTACCTAATCATTTACTTAGAGAAAACATTGATTTACCTGAAGTAACTGAACCAGATGTGGTAAGACATTATACCAATGTATCTATGAAAAACTTTGGGGTTGATACAGGTTTTTATCCATTAGGATCTTGTACGATGAAATATAACCCTAAAATTAATGATCAAATGGCATCTTTATCAGGTTTTAGTGGACTACACCCTCTAACACCTAATAGTGCTTCACAAGGTGCCTTACAAATTCTTCATGAAACAGATAGTATGTTAGCTGAAATCACTGGGATGGCTAAATTTTCACTTGCCCCATTTGCAGGTGCGCAAGGGGAGTTAACGGGTTTGATGATTATTAAACAATACCACACTTTACGTGGTGATTTAAAACGAACTAAGATTATCGTTCCAGACAGTGCCCATGGGACGAATCCTGCAAGCGCGAGTGTTGCTGGATATGAGGTAATAGAAGTTAAATCAAATCATGATGGTACAGTCAACATTGAATCTTTAAAAGAATTAATGTCTGATGAAGTCGCTGGTATCATGTTAACGAACCCGAACACTTTAGGGATATTTGAAAAAGATATTTTAAAAATACGAGAAATAGTTCATGGCCAAGGTGGATTATTATATTATGATGGAGCCAATTTAAATGCTTTATTAGGTCATGCAAAACCTGGTAATATGGGGTTTGATATTGTTCACTTAAATGTTCATAAAACATTCTCAACGCCACACGGTGGTGGTGGGCCAGGAGCAGGACCGGTTGGAGTAACCAAAGCGTTAATAGAATATTTACCAGGGCCTATTGTTGTTAAAGAGAATGATGAATTTGCTTTTTATACCCCAAAACATTCAATTGGTAGAATTGGGACATTTTATGGGAATTTCAGCGTTATTTTAAGAACAAATAGTTATATTAAGACACTAGGGAAGAATAATCTAGAAAACGTTGGGAATTTTGCAGTATTAAATGCGAATTATATTAAAGAATCATTAAAAGAGGATTATTTACTTCCAATAGAAAAAGTTTGTATGAATGAAGTCGTGTTTGATGGATTGAAAGATAAATATACAGGGGTAAAGACATTGGATATTGCGAAACGACTATTAGATTATGGGGTTCATCCACCAACAATCTATTTTCCATTGTTGTTCCATGAAGCACTAATGGTTGAACCCGTAGAAACAGAATCAAAAGAAACGTTAGATCACTTTATTTCAATCATGAGACAAATAGCTTTAGAAGCAAAAGATAATCCAGAAATTGTTAAATCAGCGCCACATACAACAGTAGTTGGAAGGTTGGATGAGGTTTTGGCTGCCAGACAACCAAGGTTAAAATTTAAAGATATCGAATAAAATAATACAAAAAGGAATCATTAAATGTGATAAATGGTTCCTTTTTAAACTTAATTATAGCTGTAATCGGTATTAGGAATAGAACTCTGTTCAAGTAAAAAGTTGCCGTAAAACAACAAAAGTGATAAAATAGATGTGCTAAACAAATTAATGACAAATCTTTTGAATATAAGAATATAAGACTTTTTGTCTAACCAATCATATACATTAATTTGTTTAGCGATATTTTGATTTTATGATTGGTTAGGTAAAGGGTCTTATTTTTTATAAATAAGGACGGATACCATGAACGCAAGCTTTCAAGAGATAATCGATGATTTAAAGGGATTAAGTGTAGGCGAACTAACCCAAACAAAGAAACTAATCACAGGGTTTAACAAAGATAAGTCAAAAGAGTTTAGAATAGATAGTTATAAAAGACCAAATTATCCGCACTGTAATTCATCAATCATAAAGAAGAATGGGAATTCAACAAAAGGCGAACAAAGGTATATCTGCCTTAACAAGCGGTGTGGGAAGTCATTTTCATCTGTCACAAACAGTTTTTTAAGTGGGTCTAAGAAACTAAAAGACTATTTATATGAAATGGTTGAATATACATTAGACGGCCTAACGATTAGAAACATCGCCTCTAAATTATCATTACCTATCACAACCATCTGGACATGGCGAACAAAGATAATGATGATGATTGAGACGTTTATTGATAAAACGACCCCACTATCCAAGGAAATTTATTCAGATGAAACCTATATAAAGGTTAATTTAAAAGGGACTAAAAAGGATAAAATGCCAAGAAAGACTTATGAGACTAAAAAAAGGTCATCGGTCATAGAGAACTCGTGTGTATCCAAACTCTAATTGATAACACTAAAAGACCGGTATTTAAAATAAATGGTGTAGCAAGAGTATCAAAAGAGAAACTAGAAGAATTTATTAGCCCTTTAATATTACCAGGGTCAACTTTGATTAGTGATGGTGATCAAGCTTATGTAGGGTTCTCTTATGATAATGATTTTATTCATGAAAGAGTAACTAACTATCATGAAAAAAGTGAAAACGGCTATAGTTTAGCACCAGTGAATAGTCTTTATTCATCATTTAAATTTTTCATTGCAAAGTATAAAGGCGTCTCGACTAGAAGATTAAATGGTTATATAAATTTATTCGTGTTTCAATACGTGTTAAAACAAATATTAAGTAATAATGAGTTAAATGAATATTTATATGAATCATTATTAGATTTAGAAAACAGTCTAACCGATGAAACTGTTAAAAAGGTTAGATATCCGTTAGATATAGATAAACTGTTTAAAGAGCTAAGAAGTGAAGGTTTATTAAATTAAAGTTAGCAAATCAATACTTGAACACAGAATACGACTTGACTTAGAGGTTTTGGTTTGCTATAATTAACTTCGCTGGTGATAATATGATTTACACATTAGATTATTTGAAAAATCATGCTGGTGACGGCATTTATGAAGTTCTTGATTTCAGAAGAGAACTTGAAACAACAGATTTGATTTCTGACATTGGACCTTGCCAGGTAGATGGTAGTTATCAATTCATTTATTCAAGATCGGTGGAATTCACCCTAG
>CAYTKX010000084.1:0-3502 GCA_964438495.1 uncultured Staphylococcaceae bacterium | reverse complement strand
TAACTAATATGAAAAAGCGTAAAATATTTATTGATGGCATTTTCGCTAATAACGCGGCCTTTGTCTTATTCTTAGGCATGTGTCCAACCTTAGCGACCACGAAAAGCTTTATGAGTGCTTTTGGAATGGGCATTGCCGTTATTGCGACCATTATCTTAACAAACGTCGCCATCAGTGCGATTAGAAAATGGGTCCCCAATGAAATTAGAATTCCCGTCTTAATCGTTATTATCGCGAGCATTGTCACCATCATTGAAATGTTAATGCAAGCTTTTATGTATGACTTAAGTCAAACATTAGGCGTCTATCTTTCACTTATCGTCGTTAACTGTGTTATTTTAGGCCGGGCCGAAGCGTTTGCAATGAAAAATAACGTCTTTGATTCGTTCCTTGATGCTTTAGGAACTGGGATTGGCTTTTTAGCTGGTCTTTTAGCGCTTGCTTTAGCGCGTGAATTTTTAGGAACCGGTGGCTTAGCTTTTAGTTCTTTATTAACCGGTAAAGCTTTATGGAGTTTCCAACTTATTCCTGATAACTATGTGATTCCGCTCTTTGTCGATGCGCCGGGCGCCTTTATTATGTTTGGCCTTTTAGCCGCTCTAATTAACTTTGTGGGCTTTAAAGTCGCGGAGAATAAAAAGAAAAAAGCGTTAGCGATGGCAGGAGGTAAATAAGTATGACCTTTATTATTTTAGGGCTTAGTGCCATTCTTATAAATAACATTATCCTAACGCGCTTTTTAGGCATTTGTCCGCTGCTTGGCGTTAGTAAGAAAAATAGTAGTGCGATTGGGATGTCGCTAGCGGTTATCTTTGTTGTCACCATGAGTGCAATTCTTAGTTATTCGCTTTATATGTATGTATTACATCCTTTAGGCATTGGCTATTTAAAACTTGTATCGTTTATTTTAATTATTGCTTCATTCGTGCAATTCGTCGAAATGTTTTTAAAACGCTTTGTCCCAAGCTTATATCAAAGCTTAGGAATCTATTTACCGCTTATTACGACAAACTGTGTCGTCTTAGCGGTTAGTCTTGATGTCGTTGCGATGAGCGGCGGTGTCGCTAATTATGACTTTTTAACGATGCTTACCTATAGCTTCTTTACTGGAGTTGGTTATGCCTTTATCTTAATTATCTTTAGCTTTATTCAAGAGCGCTTAATTAATGATAAAAACACACCACGTAGTTTTAAAGGTAGCGCTGTAGCCCTTATTACCATTGGCCTTTTAGTGATGGCGTTTATGGGCTTCCGGGGGATGATCTAATGAATGACATGCTTCGTATTTTAGTCGCTATTTTAATCTTTAGTGCACTAGTCGCCCTTTATATTGGCTCGTATCTTTTAAACAAGAAAACGAAAAAGCCAGAGGGAAGTGAAGACTTAACTGCAAGCTGTACCGGATGTGCGGTAACGACATGTGCAAATAATCCAGGGGAGGAAAATTAATATGGAATACGTATGGGGAGTACTCATTTTACTCGCAATTGGCGCCATTATTGGTTTACTTTTAGCAGTCGCTGATAAAGCCTTTAGTGTCAAAGAAGATGAAAGGCTTGACCCTTTAACAAACCTTTTACCCGGTATTAACTGCGGAACATGTGGCTATCCTGGTTGTAAAGAAATGGCGATCGGCATGCTTAAAGGCGAAGTGCGCTTTGTCAGTCAATGTCGGCCAAGTCGCCCGGAAGCGCGCCAAAAAATCAAAGAATTTTTAGATACACATCCTGATGAAAGTGGTAATGTAATTAATATTCAACTCTAAGTAAAATATTATACAATTAGAATTATGAAAAGCCGTAAAGTTAAATTAAATAAGACCGTTTTTGATACATTTCTCTTTAGTCTTATCTTAATTGTGACTAGCGGCCTTTTTTTACTTTTAAACAAAATGTTTAAGGTTAATGAAGAACTTTATGTTTATGTCTTTGTTAAAGATCGTAACATCGATAAAAGACCGCTTTATGTCGATGCGACGATCATTTATGATGAACCTGAATTTTTAGCGCCGATCACCTTAGAAATTAAAGACCGTAAAGTGCGGGTCGAAAAAGAAGAAAGTCCATTAAACTATTGTTCAATTAAAGGCTTTACTAATGAAGTCGCTAGTCCTGTCCTTTGTTTACCAAACTCTTTTTACTTTGTAATTATGGGTATTAGTTATAAGGAGGCACCGCCCCCGTATGTTTAATCTATTCTCAAAAAATAAAGAACCGTTATCGAAAAAAGAGATGACGAAGAAACTTGTTAATTTAGCGGTCTTTTTAGCGCTTGGAGTTATTTTTAATATTATTGAAAATTATATTGTCTTTATTCCCGCCCTGCCCGGAGTTAAGCTTGGACTTGCTAATTCGATTGGTTTAATATTACTAGCGATATATGGTCCGTTAGAGTTTTTTAGTATCGGATTATTACGGGTCCTTTTAAGTGGAACTTTTAGCGGCTTTGGTAGTAGTTTCCTTTTAAGTTTAAGTGGCTTTTTAATAAGTAGTGCCTTTGTGTTAATTTTATATTTATTTAATATTTTATCATTACACGGTTATTCCCTTTTAAGTGCAGTTACCCATGGCGTCGGCCAAGTATTAGTTATTGCGTGGATGTATGAAAACATTTTAATGCTTAATTACTTAGTCATTATGATTGTAAGTGGCGTCATAACCGGCTTATTAGTCGCAAGTGTCGCCAAAGTCGTAATATTACGCTTACGAATGTTTAAGATTGAGAGTAGTAATTATGAAATTAATTAAATGGATATTTTCAAAATTTAGCGCAATTGAAGTTATCGTTTTAATGATTTCGATTACGATATCAACGTTTTTAATTATTCCGGTTTTTACGCCGCAAGCAAAAGTTGAAGGGGCGCAAATTATTATGCCGACCGTTGATGTGTATAACACTGAAGGTGGGCGTCCAGTCCCCCTTTTTGATACATATTTCTTTATAAAATACGAAGAAACGAGTGAGCGCGAACTAGACGCGGTTAAAAACGCGGTCAATGATTACTTAGTGCCGTATCATAAACTTTTTGACCGTCATAATGATTATTACGCAGTTGATCCGGTGAATCCGAAGTTTCCGACCGCTGAAGAAAAAGCAACTTTACCGCGTCTTATTAACTTAAAATACATTAATGAACATCAAGGCGATGAACTTGAAATTGATAAACCGTTATATGATTTATTAGTGAAAGCCAAAGAATATTCGAAACAAACCACAAACAACGCCTTTAATATGTTTATTGGCGGCCTTTATGACTTTTGGAAACCAATCATTAATACATATAATGCGGGCCAAGACCCTTTAAATAACGAGGAACAGCGCGCTAAACTTGAAGAACTAGTAAGTTATATTCCCTTAAGTAATGAAGATATTGATAACACTTTAGTTTTAAGAAATATTGATAACAAATATTACGTTACTTTTAATGAATTCAATAATAGCGGACTTAAGCTTTCAATCTCCGTTGGTGCGGTCGCTAAAGGGATGATGACTGATATCTTAA
>CAYTKX010000083.1:1253-3562 GCA_964438495.1 uncultured Staphylococcaceae bacterium | reverse complement strand
TTAGTATTTTGAAATGCATTGTTACCAATAGTAGTAACACTCGATGGAATTGTTATTTTCGTTAATTGGCTTTGACCGGTAAATGCTGAACTACCTATTTGGGTAACTATTCTACCGTTAAGTTGATTCGGAATAACAAATTCGCCTGTGGGGTTAAAATTGATTCCGTTCAAGCTCACGGTCGTGCTTGTCAAGTTAGATGTATTGAAACTGTCATTTGTAATTGGTGTAACTTCCAAAATATTCATTACATTTTGAATGCGACAAGCAATTCCGAATGTTGAAGTCGCTGGGTTTGAAGGTCCTGCAAAGTTCATCCCAATTAGGTGCAAATCTGTCCCATCGTTAAAATATACGGGGCCGCCGCTGTCCCCACCTAAACTTTCATTCGAATAACGAAATACATTTGTGATTGCCTGAATATTTGGATTTTCAGGCGTTCCGTAATTTAGGGTAATGGTCATATTTGCATTTGTAATCGTTCCGTTAGTTATTCCTGAAGTTTGTCCAATTTTTCTTACAGCACGACCCTGAACTATTTGGTCGTTGTTTCCTAATCTAATGTTTGTATATGTTGTTGTGTCATGTCGGCCGTACGGACTTATTTCCCAATTGCCTTGATTAGTATAAGGAATAAACGAGGCATCAATTGTTCCCTCATGATGTCCACTCAAAGCGGTTCCTAAAGCAACGTTAGCGCTAAACGTTGAACCATTCCAGTGTCCACGTTAGTATGATGCTGTTCCAGTTGGAACGACGTGCTCATTCGTAAGAATTCCCAACCGTCCAGTGGTGTTATCAATCGCTGCTACGCATATGGTTCCACTAAACCCCGCGGCTGAAATTGACTCACCGCCGTAAGAGGGATTATGTTGCACCGCTGCGCTTTCAACAATATAATTTATTGCAGTGTCATCAAACCAAGTTTGTTCCATTATGAAATTTGAAATATTCTCAATTTTTGACGCTTCGGATATGTATACACTCACTCGGTTTGCTTTTTCGTCTACGCCTACCATATGAATGCCAAATGTTGTCATAACATCTACAACTGCTTCTTTGATTTCCTGCAGATAGTTGTATGAAAACTGGTGCAATTGGTATAATACTTATCCGTTAAAAGTCAACTCATTCTGCCCTAACTGCACAAGTGCTATATTTAAAAAGCCTTTATCATCAATGAAAACGCCAGCAAAGTCATCGCTATAAGTAACGACTTCCTCTCTGCCTCGACTCGAAATACTTTTGTACTGACTAATCGCCTCGTCGTAAACAGCAATACTTCTGCTTTGGTTCTCAAAAAACGATATTTCAGAAATTTCTGCACTCGTGTCTATCAAAGCAGAAGTGGTGATAACTTCTGTGGTAATGGATATGTTCAAGCATATTGTTACCACTAAAATAACTAGTAATAATAGTTTCTTTTTTATTTTCGTATTTCTCCTTTAAATTATATTTTACCTGAGTATTAATTGGGAACGATTTCATTTTCGCCAACGAATATGTTTAACACACCTTTTTTGAGCAAACCGTTAGTCTTTAAATGTTCGAGAAGCAAAGGTATTTGACTTTCGCTCTCTAGGCAAATTATAACACCGTTACAAACTTCACAAACGGACACCATCCAAATAGAAAACTGTTGTGATTTGCTTCCCAGTTCATTGACAATGCTCTCTAAAAAGTTAAGCGAGTTTTCTGCTTGCTTATAAATCAAATAATCGGACGTTGCAGGTTTACGATTACCAACAACATAAATATTATGAAGTCCATTTTCATCGACAAATACGCCTCCGAAATCATCAGTGTGTGATCCCTCAGCTGTTATGAAGTGAGTTATTGCCTCCTCATAAGCCTCCGTGCTCAAAACAATATTACCCTCGTATAAACTCGATTGCTCTATCTCTGGGCAACAACTGCTACTTTCTAATAGTGTATACATTTCATTCTCCTTAGGTAGATTGCACGCCGCTAACAAAAACAGTAATAAAACAGCCATCACTGGCCCTACAATTTTCTTTTCCATTTTACAAAATCCTCCTTATAATCTATTATATTCTCTTGCATTAACCGAAATTTTGTTATATGCTTTACATCACCACTATTAAATTTACGAAAAATTGAATTTGTATAATGTTCTTCAAAACCACTTATTTCAGAATTCAAAGTTACTATTACTTCATTTTCTATATAACTTTGATTTTCTAGAATTTGAACCGAACTTTTTAAACTATTAAATTTATCGTCTACATTAATTTTAGAATACGGAGAACTCATTCCAAAAAAGACTAGTACACTTAAATTAATAACTA
>CAYTKX010000083.1:0-1153 GCA_964438495.1 uncultured Staphylococcaceae bacterium | reverse complement strand
TTAATAACTAGTTTTGCTTCCATAGAATAACGGTATTTCCGCCCATAGATGGGTAGATAAATCTTTGCCCACCTATATTTTCTCCTCCCAATATACCTACCAAAGCTTTATTATCTTGGAATCTCAAGGCATAATAACCGTTATATACCCCACAGTATACAGATATTTTGATATCTGAAATTTCTAGTTCATAATCTTTAAAATACTCATCTTTCATTACTAGGTCAAAATAATCACAAATAATCATGTCCATTAATTCTTGACTAATTGCTGTAATAGGGACTATTGCTTCAGGTATGAAAGCAATTTCTTCACCATCTTCATTATATAAGTGACCATAATTATTTCTATATGCAATATTTAAAATGTCTCCATCATTGATTTCTTTACTATCATATAGATTACTTGCAAAATAAAAACTTCCATTAGTCATTTCTATTCTCCCATCATTTTGACAACCTAAGAGAAAAAAGAATAATAATGTTATTAAAAGTATCAAAACATTTTTTTCACTTAAAACTCAACTCCTTTTATATCCTATTTTTTATCTAATTTTTTATTTGCCAGGAATGATAAATTTTGTTGAATAGCACTCAAATCTAAAACAAGTTGATAATTAAATTATATATTAATTTAAAGCAATTTGCGGATTTTTCCATAAAATATAAGCAAATTAGTTGACTTTTTATATATTTTGTGAGTGATTCCATTACATTAATAATATTGATTTATGTACATTTTATCGGTATTATTAACACTTCTTTTCAATCATTAATGACGTTGTGATTTTTTTTAAAAAATCTCAATAAACTTGTTTGAAATCATTTCAGATTTCATATCAAAAATCACTTATAAATGAAAATATAAGAAGACATTATCTAATGTTATAAAGAAAATTAAAACATTCCAACCACTTAATTATATTAGTAAAAAATTAGACAAGTTGTCAATTACGTCAATATTCATGGTAACTACCAATTTCATATCAAGTTAAGTATGATTAAAAATGGACAATTGAATATTTCTCTTCTGGATTCATCGATAAACTTAAAGATTGGAAACATATATAAAGATGTATCTTACACACTTTATATTGAGTTCAATCACTTGTAATGGATTTTTCAAAAGTAAATCAATTAACGTTTTCAACCTA
>CAYTKX010000082.1:0-3592 GCA_964438495.1 uncultured Staphylococcaceae bacterium | reverse complement strand
CTGGTGAAGTAAAAGAAGCCGAAGTAGTTGAAGAAAAAGAAACACCAAAAGAAGAATTAAAAGAAGAGGCAAAAGAGCCAGAAAAAGAAGAATTAAAAGAAGAGACTAAAGAAGAAGAAACTCAAAATGAATAATATTAGTCCAGTCGATGAATATATTTATGAACAAAAAGAAGAATATCAGCATCTCCTTTTTAAAGTAAAAGAAGCAATAAAAAAAGCTGTGCCCGATAGTAAAGAAAAAATATCATGGCGGATGCCAACTTTTTACGCAGAAAAGACAATCATTCATTTTGCCGCTTTTCGTCATCATATTGGTGTTTTCCCTGGTTCAAGCGCTATTTATCACTTTGAAAAAGAATTAAGGCCTTATAAAAGTAGTAAAGGTGGTATCCAGTTCCCCTATCATAAAGAAATACCGTATGACCTAATTACCGCGATTACTAAGTGGTGTTATGAAAACGGGATGCATCACGGTAAATAAAGAAGAATATAGTCATTTTTTCTAAGTTTAGTAATATTTTTAGTGGCGATCTGCTACACTGTTAATATTACGATGGTGAAAAAAGTGACAAAGTTTATTACTAATAAAAACAATACCTTTCTAAAATATTTAAAAGAAGAACTAAATACGTGTCATAGTTTTAAGTTTTCTGTTAGCTTTATTAAACAAGCCGGATTAAAACTATTTGAAAAAGAAATAATTGCGGCGTTAGAACGTGGGGTTGAAGGAGAAATTATTACTTCGACCTATCAAAACTTTACCGATGTTGTATCGCTCGAGAAGTTTTTTACGTGGCAAAAACTTTATCCCCATTTTACGTGTCGTGTTGATACTGTCCCTTTAGAGGACCGTCGTTTTCACTCCAAAGGGTATATCTTTCAAAAAAGAAGTGAATATAAGACTTTAATTGGATCGACTAATATTACTAGTTTTGCGCTTTTACGTAATGTGGAATGGAATGCGCGGATTGTAAGCAATATCACTGATAAATTTACATTAGATATTATTCGGGAATTTAATGAGTTGTGGAATGATGCTAATGTATTAACAAAAGCTTTAATAGATGAATACCGCTTAACGCTTGAATACGCTGTTGATCAATGGGATATGGATTACTTTGAAACCTTCAATCGCATTGAACCAAATTTCATGCAACGAAAGGCTTTAAAAGAACTGGCAAGAAATCGTGGTTTAGGAGTAGAAAAGGCGCTTATTGTCGCTGCGACTGGCTCGGGTAAGACTTTTTTATCAAGTTTTGATGCCCGGAACTTTGGAGCGGAGAAATTACTTTTTGTAGTGCACCGCGAAACAATATTAAAAGATGCTTTAGAAACATTTCGTAAAGTATTTGGTAATACAAGAACTTACGGTATGTATACTGGTAAGCAAAAAGACTTAAACGCTGACTTTATTTTTGCCACAAACATTATGTTAAGTGCGAATCTAGATAAGTTTCAAGAAGATGCTTTCGATTACATTATTTTGGATGAATGTCATCACGCGACAAGTTCGACTTATCAAAAGATTATGACGTATTTTACGCCCAAGTTTTATTTAGGGCTTACAGCAACCCCCGAGCGGATGGATAACCAAGATGTCTTTAGTCTATTTGATAAAAACGTACCGTATGAATTAAGACTACGGGAAGCACTGGAAAATGATTTGATTGTCCCTTTTAAGTATTATGGTATTCGCGATACTTTTGTAAATTATAGTAAAAAAAACCGTTATTTGCTCGAAGAAATGACGAAAATGAGCCATATTGAGTTTATCGCTGAACATATTGAAAAGCATCGGCCGAATAATAAACTAAAAGCGCTCGTCTTTTGCCGTTCGGTTGAACACGCTGAACAAATGGCGCGTGCTTTTAACGAAGTAGGATATCAAACAACCTATCTTGTTGGGCGCCATGAAATATTAGCAAGAAATATTGCTTTTAATAATTTGCAAGATGAAAATCATCCGCTTGAGCTTTTATTCTCCGTTGATTTATTAAATGAAGGGGTTGACCTTCCGGCGGTTAATATGGTGCTCTTTCTAAGACCAACTGAATCATCAACAATCTTTATTCAACAACTTGGCCGTGGTTTGCGGAAATTTCCTAATAAAGAATACCTTACAGTTTTGGACTTTATTGGTAATTCTTATGAACGAAGTGTGCAAATCGCCATTGCTTTAGGTTCATTATCAAAAAGTAGTGTTATTGAAAAGCAATTAATTAAAGACTATATTCGTGATGACTTTAAGTCGCTAGGTATTCCAATTGAAATTCATTTAGACCGTTACACTAAAGACGAAATACTTTCTTACATTGAGAAAACAAACTTTAATCGCTTTGACTTTTTAAAACAAGATTATTTAAACTTTAAACGCATTATTGGCGCGAAAGATTATGTGCGACACATTGATTACGTTAATAATGAATATGCGCCTGATTTAATTAGATTTATCAAGACTTCCCTAAAGGGCGATGGCGTTGGTTATTATACCTTTTTAAAACGGCTAGACGAACCAGTGCCTGATTTAACCGCTACGCAGCTTGAAATGATAAAAAAACTTTCCATGATGTTACCGCTTGTGCGCCCTTATGAATTTGCAATAATGCAAGAGCTAATCTTAAACGGTCCGTTGAGCATTAACGAATTAAAGGCAAGAATCGCTGTTCATTGGCCACTTGATGACGTTCATTTTTCGCATAGCCTTGAATATTTACAAAATCATTTCTTATCTGTTAACGAACAACTAACTATTCAACCGTTTATCGAAATTAAGAATAATATTGTAAGTAACGTTTATGAAGTCGAAACATATCGTTTTAAAAAGTTTGTGCTGGATTTATTAGAATATGGATTAGGTCGCTATTTAAGTGAGTTTGGCAATAATCATGTTGGACTTACACTATATCGCAATTATACGACTGAGCAACTATTGATGATGGCACTTCAAAAGTCAACAAGGTATTTTCGCGGGACATTATTTGAAAGTGATAACACAACCTACATTCTTGCAGGATTAAAGAAAGATTTAGAAGATGATCATCATTTAAATTATAAAGACAAGTTTTTAAGTGATGGTGTGTTTCAATGGGAAAGCGAAACGAGCACTACCCTTACCAACAAAACGGGAATGAAAGTTAAAAACACAAAAGTTGCCCACCTTTTTATTCGTAAAGGCAAAGAAGAAGATAACCTTACCTTACCTTATATTTATATTGGAACTGGCCGTTTTACAAATATTAGACCATCAGATAACCCTAAACAAACATTACTGGTCGATGTAATTTTGGATGAAAAAATACCTGAATATTTACATTATGATTTTCAGATAAAATAACATTAGCGTTAGTAAAAACATAATATATATTTATAAAAGACCGATAAGAGTCTTATTTTCAATGTAATAAAAAAATAGAATTATACCCGAACTTTCATAAACAAAAAATGAGCGAATAATATTCCTAAAAAAATAGCGCTCTTATTGGAATATTAGGAATAAAGATAATTATAATATTGGTAAATCATGTTATATACAACTTATGTAAATATTCCGCACTGGAATATTTTAGATGATATGATATTTTTTTTTGGAC
>CAYTKX010000081.1:0-3604 GCA_964438495.1 uncultured Staphylococcaceae bacterium | reverse complement strand
AAAGGGTGTTCCTTGCCTAACCACCCGACCAAAACAAGGAGAGGTATGAATAAGAAAAAGTTAGTCCGGCGGATAACCGATAATGCACTTATCGCCGCAATATATTATGTATTAACCATATTAATGGCTGGTCAAGCCTTTTATGATGTCCAGTTTAGAATCGCTGAGATTTTTATCTTTCTTGCTTTCTTTAGAAAAGATTTTGTAATCGGTGTAACTCTTGGCTGTTTTCTTGCTAATCTTCATAGCCCTTTATGGCCATGGGACCCAATTTTTGGTACATTAGCAACCTTTATAAGCGCCTTGCTTGTAGCCTATAGTCGTAATCTTGTAATGGGAATTATTTATCCAACGATTATTAACGGCGTAGTAATTGGATTAATGCTCCATCTTGTTTTAAAATTTCCCTTACTTGAAACGATGGGTTTAGTTGCGCTTGGCGAGTTTCTTGTGCTATTATTGGGGCACGCGATTTTCAAGATATTAAGTAAGAAAAAAGCGTTTCTATCATTAATTATGGCACCAGGGGAAGAAGAGGGAAAAGATGAACAACAATAAAGCACCAGTATATATTGAAATAATTCATGAATGCGCGCAAAGTGGCGCCCGTTACGGATATTTACATACGCCGCATGGCAAAGTAGAAATTCCAATGTTTATGCCGGTTGGCACCCTCGCTAATGTGAAAACAATTACCCCTGAAGAAATAAAAGCAATTGGCAGCGGGGTTATTTTAAGTAATACTTATCACCTTTCTTTAAGACCGGGAACCGATATTATTGAAAAAGCAGGAGGCGTTCATAAATTTATGAATTATGACGGGCCAATGCTTACGGATTCTGGGGGCTTTCAAGTCTTTTCTTTGTCGCAAAATCGGAAAATTACTGAAGATGGTGTTACTTTCCGTTCACATTTAGATGGAAAAAAGCTCTTCTTTTCACCTGAGGTTGCAATTAAGTATCAAGAACAAATCGGGGCCGATATCATTATGAGTTTTGATGAATGTATTCATTATCCCGCTGATTATGAATATGTAAAGAAAAGTACCGAACGCACTATACGTTGGGCCAAACGAGGAAAAGAAGCCCATACCCGCAAAGATCAAGCATTATTTGGTATTGTCCAAGGGGGCGAATTTGAAGATTTACGGAAATTTAGTGCAATCGAAACGGTCAAACTTGATTTTCCAGGGTACGCTATTGGGGGCACAAGCATTGGGGAACCAAAAGATGTGTTTTTAAAGATGGTTGATTATTCTGTCCCTTATTTACCAAAAGACAAACCACGCTACTTAATGGGTATTGGTTCCATTGATATGATTTTAGAAGGTATTATGCGTGGTGTGGATATGTTTGATTGTGTTTTACCAACAAGAATTGCGCGCCACGGTTCTTTATTTACAAAAACCGGACGCTTAAATATACGTAAAGCAGAATATAAAGAAGACTTCCGCCCGATTGATGAAGGATGTGACTGCTATACATGTCAAAACTTTACGCGGGCGTATTTACGTCATCTTTATGTTAGTCAAGAAGCACTAGCCCAAAGATTACTATCAATCCATAACTTACGTTTTCTTATTAAACTAGTAGAAGACGCCCGGGTGGCGATTAAAGAAGATCGGTTCTTGGACTTTAAAGATGAAGCACTAAAAACATTTGGTGACGAACGAGGTTTCTAATGGATGTAAACTTATTTGATTTTTACTTACCGGAAACGTTAATCGCGCAAAAACCAAGTGAATTACGGCAAAATGCCCGTCTTTTAGTGTTAAACAAAGGTGCAGAAACAATTGAAGATGAACACTTTTATGATATTACAAAGTATTTTAATAAGGGTGATGTGCTTGTGCTTAATAACACAAAAGTAATTCCAGCGCGTTTACGTGGAGTTAAAATACCAACAGGCGCCCACATTGAAACAATCTTATTAAAGGCATTACCCAATGATCATTATGAAGTGCTCGTTGGAAACGCGAAAGCTTTTAAAGTAGGCACCATTGTAAGTTTTGGGGATGGACTATTAAAAATGGAATGCATTACCAAAAAAGAAGAAGGGGTGCACATTGTTAAATTTATGTACGAAGGCATCTTTTTAGAAGTGTTAGAAAAAGTAGGAACAATGCCACTTCCGCCTTATATTAAAGATGATGCCAGTAAGTATGCGCGCTATCAGACCGTATTTGCGAAGATTCCAGGAAGCGCTGCGGCGCCCACCGCTGGATTTCATTTCACCGAAGAAATACTTAATTCCTTAAAAGAAAAAGGAGTTGAAATCTTAGAAATAACCTTACATATTGGTCTAGGAACATTTAAACCCGTAAGTGTAAAAGATACGAAAGACCACGTTATGCATTATGAAACGTATGAAATAAGTGAAGTTGTTGCCGCAAGACTTAACGAAGCCTTAAAGGAAAATAGACGCATTATAAGTGTCGGCACTACCGCTACAAGAACGCTTGAAGCAAACTACGCAAAATATCAAAAAATAGTTGCGACAAACGAATCTACGAATCTATTTATTACTCCTGGTTATAAATTCAATGTTATAAGTGCTTTAATTACAAACTTCCATTTACCAAAATCAACGCTTATTATGCTTGTAAGCGCCTTTGCAAATCGCGAATACATTTTAAAAGCATATAATCACGCCGTAAATGAAAAATATCGCTTTTTTTCCTTCGGTGATGTAATGTATATATATGGAAAAAATTAATTATCATAACGTCTCGCTTGCCGAGATTGAAAAATTTAAAAACATGACGGAAAAGCCAAAGCTTGCCCTCCACGCTTGCTGCGCTCCTTGTTCTAGTCATACTTTAGAATTTGTAACCCAATTTTTCGATGTCACAATCGTCTATGAAAATAGCAACATTTATCCCGAAAAAGAATTTTTAATTCGCCGTAATGAAGTCGAATGGTTTGTAGGAGAATTTAATAAACGCAATAATCGGAATGTCAAAGTTGTCTTTTTACCCTATGATCACGAAGGTTATATGGCAAGTTTACGCCATCTTGCCGATGAAAAAGAAGGGGGCGAAAGATGTAAATTATGCTACGCAAAACACATAGAAGACGCCTTACGGTGGGGCAGTGAACATGGCTTTGATTATGCTTCTACAACCCTAACGATATCCCGGCAAAAAAACTCCCAAGTCATTAATGAAGTCGCTAAAGAAATTGAACCTAAATACCCAAACATTAAGTATTTCTATAGTGATTTTAAGAAAAAAGGTGGTTTAGAACGAGTGCGCCAACTTAAAAAAGAATACGACCTTTATCAACAAAAATATTGTGGTTGCGAATACAGTTATCGCGACACAGTTCTTAAAAATAACGGCAAAAAAGTCGACGAAAATCACTAATATTTAACGATTTTTAGTCAAAAAGAGCCGAAAACAAGGAAAAATGGAACCGCTTGCAAAAGTGGTTTTTTTCACGATTTTGGGAAAAAAAGTAAACTAACCACAACCCTCTCTAAACACCTATTTTTTACCCTTATATATAAAAAGTTACTTTTTTATGTGTTTATCATTGACTTATATATCGTATTCTAGTATTATTTAGCAAGTTAATGGTCGCGTTGAAATGCGAGGTTGCCGATA
>CAYTKX010000080.1:0-3653 GCA_964438495.1 uncultured Staphylococcaceae bacterium | reverse complement strand
ATGAACCAGTGATGGTGGTGCAACTTTACAAAAAAGACAGATAAGTTTGCGACTTGTTTATTTAAGCCTGCGTGTAATTTTGACATATTTTGTCCTCCTTCCTATATATTATATATTACGCGCATACATTATTAATTTCTTACGCATACCTATAAATATATTTTATGGCTTTTGAGCATATTGATAAATATTATTGATAAAGTGTACTATAATATAAGAGTAAGAAAGAAATCTTACCGCCCCCATAAAAAAACAAGAAGACGTAAAGGAGGTGTTAATATGCGTAAATTCTTAAACAAACTCGCAAATCTCTTAATCGACCAAGTTCGATACTCACCAAGAGCCTAACTTGCCTAAGTTCGCAAGTTAGGGCGAACCCCTAAGGGGTCTTTTTTTTACTCTTTTATTGTATTTTATAAATAAAGTTAAAAGAATTCATATAAAATAAAAGAAGGAGTTAAGAATATGAAACTGCAAAAATTTAAAGGATTGTTCCTAGCACTACTCTTGCCCACACTAACAGGATGTGCCTTTATTGATAACATTATTGCCGACATTGCTCTTAATGTCGTGTTTAAAAGTGATTATGTCATAAGCCGTGTTTCTACAGATGGCGGTGAATCCGAAGTTAAAAAATATGATCCAAAACCAGTAACCGCTGCCCATCGGGGAGAAGTTACTTATGGCGTAGAAGGACTTATTTTCCCAAAATCAATTGAAACTACCCAATATGGGTTTAAAGTAGTCATTGATTTTACCCTCGAATTTAGCGAAGGAGCCGAAGAATTATTTTATCGCCAAGAATATCGCCCGGAAGAAGAAGGACAAGAAGTTGATTTCTCCGCTGAAATTCTCTATCCGACCGGTGAAGTTGAAAAACCAACCAGCATGGAAAACATGGGTGAATACTTAAACGTGCCTCGCCTTATTGAATTTAAAAACGAAATGAGTCGCGATATTGAAATTACCTTAATTGGTAAATCCGCACAAAAGACAAGAAAACAAAAGTTCTTCTTAAACTTAAATTCAAAACTAGTGCGGTTACCGGGTGACGAAAATGAACACATTGACACTGATAACGCCCTTATCTTAGAAAAAGAAGGTGTCGACAAAACTCTAGACATCACAATCGCGAAAAATGATCTCGTGCTTGGTAAAACAATTCCGTTACAAGTAATGTGGGTTGATTTAACAAAGACCGATGAAGAAGAAGCAAACGCTACCGTCGCGATAACATCAGTCCTTGATCAAGACGTTTATGATGTCACATTACCAAGCGGCTGGCCCGATACCACACTCATTGTTAATGAAACAATCACTGACTTCCCGATTAAAATCAAGCTTAAACTTGGTCAACCAGTGCCGGAAAATGATTTAGTGGTAACATTTAAAGGAACACTTACAATTCCCGAATAAAATCTTGATATTTTGAAAAAATAACCCCATTTTTTAATGTTGCAATAATGGGGTTTTTATTTAAAGCGCTTACAATTTGCGCTTATTTTACCCAATATACACGTGAACAAATTAACAACTTATAACATTTATTATTTTTACTTTGACATTAGTAAAACTTAATAGTATATTTTATGTATTACAAAGGAGTTAATTATGAAAAAGACAAAACTTATTTTACCTTTACTTTTATTTGCCCTTACTTTAGGCGGCTGTAAAAATGATGGTAACCCGACCGTTAGTAGTTCCGTCGGTGAAGATGTAACGTCAACATCTACTGGTGAAATTACTACGAGCGAAGGAAGTGAAGTAGCAACTTCCATCGACATGGAAGCACAAGGCTACACCAAATCAGAAGGATGGCCCAAAGAAGTAATTGATACTTATTTAAGTGGCCGTGAAATCGTCGAACGTTTACCAGATTTCAGCACAACTAAAGAAACATATTACGCACAATATGAAGATATTTTTGTGTTCCAACAAGAAATTGTCGAAGTAGCAATTTTTGATACGACAATGGAAACGACAACCGCATTACATGACGTTTTAGTAGCGGCAGGATGGAGTAATTCATCAAACTTAGAAGAAAAATACATTCAATTCTTTAATGTTGAACAATCAATCGCCGTAATGGGCGGAATTTACGCTGGCGACGAAACTTTCCCAGCAATGACGATGTTTTATATTGCCGGATTTGTGAAGACTGAACCTCTTGAAGGCTTTACAACCCACGAAGGATGGCCAACCGAAGTAATTAATGATTATTTAACAAGCTTTGGTGTTACTGACGTAATTGTCCCAGCCCTTGAAGTAAGTGGACAAACCCATTCCTTATTAGTCGAAGATGATCCATACTTTGATCCTTACATCGCTTTAATCGTCCCAGGTGCAAACCGGGTTGAAGAATATAAAGGAATTCTTACCGCTGGTGGCTTTACCTGGAATGCTGATGAAGATGATCCTGAGTATTTCTATGCTTTAAACGCTGCTGAAAATGTGATGATTGAATTCTTCTTTGGTGAAGAAGAAGATGGATATCCAGCCGGAATGTACATCTTTATTAGCGCTTGATAGTTAAGGTGGTGGCGGTGAAGTTACTGACCCTTCCAATCCAGATAGTGCAATAGTTATTAATTTACGTGACGAATCAAATATGGTTGGAGAAAGAAACGGTGAAAAAACAACTTGGCAAAATGGTGATTTAAAAATGGAAGTTACAAAAAACACCTCAACGGTCAATGTTGGAAACTTAATTCCTTCACAACCTGATAAACATTTCTTTAGTAACCCACTTCGTGTTTACGCTGGTCAACTTGTAACCTTAACCACTTCAATAAAAATTGGTCAAGTTCATTTTGAATTTGATCCTTCATACACTAGTAGCTTAGATAACCTTAAACAATCAGTGCCCGAAGGTGCTTCCTACCAAGTAAAAGATAACATCTTTATTATTCAACCAGGCGTGGAAGCAACTACATTTGTGCTTGAAGCTGCTCTCCAATTCCGTATTTTTAGTGTTACTGTTTACTTTAAATAATACATATTATCTAAAAAGAAAGAGACCGAGCAATTTCGGTCTCTTTTTTGTTTTAACCTCGCAAATTTAGGTTATTTCTTCTTTTTAGTTGATTTCTTTACTTGCTTTTTTGCACCTTTTTTAATAGCTTTTACAACTTTCTTCTTTTGCTTTTTCGAAAGTGAAACAAAGATGATTAATAGAAGGATTAAGACAACCACTCCAACAGCGGCAAAGATAATTATCGTCTTCATATCAAAGCCCATAAAGTTTGGTGCTTCTTCTGGGGCGACAGTAATATCATACGTTGCAGTTTTTGTTTCTTCGTTATGAGTTACGGAAATTGTAATCGTTTGTGTGCCGCTTGTTGATAAGACGGTGTCTTTAGCTACACTTGCCGTAAAGTTTGACACTCTTTGCGTAATACCGTTATCGTAAGTTCCAGTTACGACTAAACCTTGGGTTGTAAATTTTTCATTAAACTTAAATTCTTTTTTAACTCTCGTAGTATTAAGGCTAATGCTTACTAAAGTAGCGTCTTTTACTAAATCGCTATTCGCGCCAACACTTGAAGTTTCAGGAGCATTACTTGCCCCACTACCAGTGTAGGCTGGGTCATAGGCAATCCGTGCCCATTGTGGGTAATCAATAAACGGATTACGGTTCATTTGATAGTTATTAG
>CAYTKX010000079.1:0-3779 GCA_964438495.1 uncultured Staphylococcaceae bacterium | reverse complement strand
TTTGTTTCTCCAGATGTCGTTGGGGTCACGGATAGTGCCAAATTAGGGTTAATCATTGGCGTAGTAATGTTTGGTAGTTTTAGTTTACAATTTAGACTATTGTTTGCCTTTATGTTTGCGGTAATAGGTAGTATCGGATTCATCTTTATCTTAAGGAGAATTAAGTTCAAAAATGATGTCTATGTGCCTTTGGTTGGGTTAATGTTTGGCGCTGTAATACAGGCGGTTGTAACATTTATAGCCTATCAGTTTAATTTAACCCAGGTCGCTGATACTATCGGAATCGGAAGTTTCACAACCAAGATACAAGGACAATATGAGTTGTTGTATGTTATTGTGATCCCAATTGTGATTGGTTTTATATATATGGTTCAGTTTAATATTATTGGTTTAGGTGAAGATTTCTCAAAGAATTTAGGCATTAATTATAAAAAAGTGATGGCTATCGGACTTGTGATTGTTTCACTGATAACCGCAGCCATATTTGTTGTGGTTGGGAATATTCCCTTTGTTGGATTAGTGGTACCTAATTTAGTCTCTTTATATTATGGTGACAACACCAAGAAAACCAGTTTTGATGTTGCCTTATTTGGAAGTGTTTTTGTATTAGCGGCTGACATCCTATCAAGAGTTATTATATATCCTTACGAAATGCCTGTATCGGTTACCATGGGGATTACGGGGTCTATTATATTCTTGTTTTTAATTTATAGGCGGTCTCGTTATGCAAAGTAAACAAATCAAAATTATTAGTCTATTAGGGATAATCCTCATCGTTTTTATAGGTTTATATATGACTACATGGTTAATTGGGATTGATTCAATTACCAGTGCTCAACTTTCAAGAGGTTTAACTAGAAGATCCTCTAGAATAGCAGCGATGATCGTGGTGGGGATAACGATAGGAATCACCGCATTGGTATTTCAAACCATAACCCAAAATAGAATTCTAACCCCGAGTGTCATTGGGTTCGATTCTACATTTATGTTGAGTCAAACCTTAATTGTTTTCTTATTTGGGTTTTCAAGTCCGATGTTATCAAATCCTTATTGGAATTTTATTCTATCGGCTGGACTGATGGTGTTGGTGAGCTTTTTCTTGTACGGTACGATTTTAAGAAAGGGTAAAAACAACATTGGTTTGTTGTTACTAATTGGACTAGTGGTAAGAACCTTAATGTCTAGTATTACACAGTTTATTACGATGATTATGGATCCCGATGAATACTTAACGATTACTTCAAGAACCATGCCCAGTCTCACCAATATGAATACGAATATCTTATGGTATATGGCTATTCCGATAATGTTAATTGTTGTGTTTCTCATGATAAGAGACTTAAAATACCTAGATGTGATGGTTTTAGGTGAAGATCAAGCAAAAAGTTTAGGGGTTGATTATGTTAGAGTAACCAACAGAAATTTAATCTATATCGCAATCTTAATCAGTGTTTCAACGGCCTTAGTTGGCCCGTTAATGTTCTTAGGGTTAATAACCGTCAATATTTCAAGAGAACTACTAAAAAAGAGTTATCATAAACCACTCTTGATATCGACCTCTATACTATCGATATTATTCTTAGTTGCCGGGCAGTATTTATTACAACTATTTGAGATTAATGCTTCATTGGTTGTGATTATTAATTTAATCGGTGGGATTTACTTAATTTATATGCTTATAAAGGGGGATCAAAAATGATTGAAATAAAACACCTAAATAAAAAATATGGCGAACTTGTCGTTTTAAACGATATAAATCTGAATATTAAAGAAGGCATGGTTACCGCACTTATAGGTCCAAATGGGGCTGGAAAGTCAACTTTATTGGGGGTGGTTTCAAAATTGCTAGAAGCAGATAGTGGCGAGGTCTATGTTGATGGTAAGAATCATCAAAAAATAAAACTGAACGACTATTCGAAAATCTTAGGCATATTAAAACAAACCAATCAAATTCAAGTTAATTTGACGGTTAGAGAACTGGTAAGTTTTGGTAGATGGCCACATTCAAGGGGGTTTTTAACTAAACAAGATGAAGAAAAGATTGATGAGGCAATAAAGTTTTTAAATTTAAAATCAATTGAACACAAGAATATTAATCATTTATCTGGAGGGCAAAAACAACGCGCTTATATCGCGATGGTTGTTGCTCAAGACACCAAGTATATTTTATTAGATGAACCACTGAATAACCTTGATATGAAATATAGTGTCGAAATGATGTTGATCTTACAAGATTTGGTTAAACAATTAGATAAAACAGTTGTGATTGTGTTACACGATATTAATATCGCATCGATGTTTTCTGATCATATGATTTTAATGAAGGACGGGGAAATATATATTGAAGGAGATCCAAATGAAATAATGGTGAAAGAAGTATTAGATACGGTTTATGATCATGATTTTTGTATTGCTGGCGTTAATGGAAAAAGATATTGTATTTATCATAAAGGAGAAAATGAAGCTTATGAAGAACTTAGTATTATCAATAATTAGTATAGGATTAATAACTTTACTGGCTGGATGTAATATAGTTGACGATAATAATCAAGAAGGTGATACGATTACTATCAGTCAAAACATTACACATGCTGCCAGTCAAAATGATACAGATAGTAAAATCGAAATGATTGATGAAGTGATTCCAGTCAACCCTAAGAAGGTTGCGATTTTTGATTATGGCATTTTAGATATATTTGATTCTATCGGTTTAGATAAATTAGGAATTGAAAAGATTGCGGTTGTAAAATCAAACCTACCTACCTATTTAAATGACTATAATAATGACAATGTCATCAATGCGGGCACATTGTTTGAACCTAATATTGATATTTTAGATTTATTTAGTCCCGATTTAGTAATCATATCCGAAAGAAGTGCCTGGGCTTATGATACATTAAAGAGTGAACTTGGTGGGGTAGCCGTATTAAATGTTCAAATAGACAATGCCAACTATTTAAACTCGGTTGTTCATAACCTTAATAATTTGAAGTTGATATTTGATAATTCAACGTTATTTGATCCACTAAAAACAGATTTAGAAACAAAAACAAATGACTTAAAAACAAAAGTTGAGGCCACTGATTTTAAGGCTTTGATTGTTATGACAAATGGAAATAATGTTACCGGCTTTGGCATAGGATCAAGATTTTCGTTCATTCATAATGAGTTGGCCATTAAAGCAGCGGATGTTAACTTTGGAAATGGGGACAGCAACACCCATGGAGATAATATCTCATTTGAGTATATTGAATCATTAAACCCAAATATCCTCTTTGTTGTGGATAGATCTAACGCAATTGGTGGTGAGCCATCAATTGGTATATTAGATAACACACTCGTTAATTCAACAGAGGCAGGGGTAAATAATAGAATTATCGTATTGGATAGTGTCGCATGGTATATTGTGAGTGGTGGTTATCAGTCAACTTTAACCATGATTAGTGATGTAAGTGTTTTATATGAATAATCAATAAGATTATGGGTCATATTGTTTGATTTAAAACGAGCCATACTTTTGAATTGTATTGG
This sequence comes from uncultured Staphylococcaceae bacterium, assembly GCA_964438495.1. Taxonomy (GTDB): domain Bacteria; phylum Bacillota_I; class Bacilli_A; order RFN20; family CAG-826; genus UBA1361. The sequence goes on along the minus strand of CAYTKX010000079.1, from coordinate 248 downwards.
AAAGAAGGTATAGAATGAAAGTAGCCAATAACTATATTGAACTCATTGGTAACACACCAATGGTCAGATTAAACAGAATAAAAAAAGAATTAAATTTAAAAGGTAATATTATTGCCAAATTAGAAAAGTATAATCCTCTCTCAAGTGTAAAAGATAGAATTGCTTTAGCGATGATTGAAGATCTTGAAAAAAGAGGGTTAATCAATGAAAACACAAAACTCGTTGAACCAACCAGTGGCAACACGGGT
>CAYTKX010000078.1:0-3821 GCA_964438495.1 uncultured Staphylococcaceae bacterium | reverse complement strand
TTCCTCTACATCAGATTCAAAGAATACTTTAACAGCCATAACATCACTCCTCAATTGGTACTTCGATTTCACCGTTCATAAGTTTAGGTAGTAGTTCATCGCGAGATTTAGCCAATTTATTACTTTCAATTTCATTAAATTGTATTTTCTCAAAAATCAGTTCTAATATACTTTCAAATAAATCAAGTGTTTTGGTATCGGGAATTAGAATTTTGATCCTATTAATGTTCTCATTATTTATTGCTTGCATTGTTGTTCCGTTACATAGATTATTTTTTGTATCATCAAAATCTTTAGTAGTCAAGATTGTCCAAATGTAGTTTGAATATTTCGGGGCGAATAATCCAGCAAAACCTGTTGAAAGAATACACTTATCAATTAGATATCTACTACTCTTAGATACTCTAATCATTTTTCTTGAATCCTTCATTTTTGCAAACCACAGGCTCCCAGCTATTGGCTGCATGTTAGCTCTTGATGGTCGTTTCTTGAAATCTATCTCAGTAACAAATGATGTTATTGAAAGGTTTGTAACATCTGCTGTTGCAATATATTTTTTAGTTCCTTTAAACTCTATAATCCCTGAACTAATAAGTTTTGAGATTGAGCTTTCTCCTATTGATTCTACTTCCCACCCTTTAGGAATCAATCCCAATTCACTTTCAACCATTTCTCCACCACTGGATTTATAAGGTTCTCCATCTTCATTAGGAAATTCAAAATCAACAAACCATCTTTTATAGAGTGTTTGTGCTAATTCTTCAAGGTTTTTATTGATTTTTTTGTTGAGTTCTATTTTGTCATCAAGTGATGAGAGAATGTTTTCTATTGCTTTTTGCTCAATTAAAGCGGGTAATCTCACTTCGATATTTTTTATAATGTTTTGCGTTATCAATGGCTGAGAAGATCCAATTCTCTTTGAATGCAAGTTTTGATGGATTAAAAGATAATAAATGAACTTCCCAGATGAGATTTGAGGCTTCGGTTTTATATTAATGGCATTATCTGATACCCATATTTTGCCTATATGGTAATTTACGTTACCACAATAAGCTCCAACCCGGCCAATAATAATATTCTCATCTTGATAGTTATAAGCACTAGTGTAGTCCATCACGCCATTACCACCAAACACAGGTATTATTCCCGTCTCTTTAGGTCTAACTTTTCCATTAAACAAGTCAATGACTTCATCGAGTTTTCTTGTAGACCAGTTATAGCTCATATCCAATACCTCTTAAGTTCTCTTTAATCTTTTCCTCAAGAGATTTTGATTCTTCAAATAATTCAGAAAGCTCATAAGTTAGTTTTTCCATCTTTTCTTCGAATGGGATACCATCATCTTCAACTTCTTCGATACCTACATATCTTCCAGGTGTTAATACATAGTCATGTGCTCTAATATCTTCCAGAGTTGCTGATTTACAGAAACCATCAATATCTTGATAATCTTTATTGTCTCTCCAAGCGTGATAGGTTGAATATATCTTTTCACTTTCTTCATCTGTGAGTTCTCTGTGTTTTCTTGTTTCCATATAGCCCATCTTACGAGCATCAATGAATAAGACTTTATCTTTTCTACCATTCTTGTTCTTTGAAACAAACCATAAGGAAACAGGTATTGAAACATCATAGAATAGTTGTGAAGGCATTGCTATGATACAATCAATCAATCCCTCTTCAAGTATATTTTTTCTAATCTCATATTCTTCACTTCTTGAAGTTGATAGAGAGCCGTTAGCTAAAACAAACCCTGCAATACCTCTTGGGCTTAATTTTGATATAATGTGTGAAATCCATGCATAATTTGCATTGCCAGCTGGAGGAGTTCCCCATTGCCATCTTCTATCATCGGTCAGATGTTGATGACCCCAGTCTTTAATGTTAAATGGTGGATTCGCAAGAATGTAATCAGCTCTTAATGTTTTATGCTGGTCATTAGTAAATGTGTCGGCATCTCTTTCACCAAGATTTGCATCAATTCCACGAATGGCTAAGTTCATCTTAGCTAGTCTCCAAGTGGTTGCTGAATACTCTTGGCCGTAGATTGAAACATCCCGGAGTTTACCAGAATGTTCATGAATGAATTTAGCAGATTGAACAAACATCCCACCAGATCCACAACAAGGGTCATAAACCCTACCATTATATGGTTCAATCATGTTAACTAATAGTCTTACAATCGATGGTGGTGTATAAAACTCTCCTTCAGTTGTTCCAAACTTTTTAAGGAAGTATTCATATACTCTCCCTAACACATCTTTTGCTCTTGCTTCTTTTGAACCCACATTAAAAGAAAATAAATCAATGAGTTCACCAAGTCTTGTTTTATCAAGATCAGGTCTAGCATAATTTTTAGGCAATACGCCTTTAAGTGTTTTCGTATTCTCACGTTCAATTAAAACCATTGCATTATCAATAATCTGACCAATGATTGGTTGCTTCGCTTGTGATTTTATATAGTCCCATCTAGCATCTTTGGGAACGAAAAATACGTTTTCTGATTCATAAGCGTCTCTGTCTTCTTCCATACCGGGATACTTAGCTTTAATTTCTTCGTATCTTTCAGTAAAAGAGTCTGAGATATATTTTAGGAACACTAATCCTAATATAACGTGTTTATATTCTGATGATTCAATATTACCTCTAAGCTTATCTGCCATTTGCCATAGCTTATCTTCAAATCCAAGTTGGATATCTGCCATATTGCCCCTCTTTTCTATGGTTAATACTTTTTGTAAACGTTATTACGAGTATTTTAACATTTTTTGATAAAATTTATAATACTTTAAAGGAAACAAAGGGAAAAATAGTGACATTTTTAGAAATACCTTCATTTATCTGATGACTTGGTAAAAATGGAATTCTCATCATTAAGACAACATACTGCAGATTTACAGTTCAAATACTATTCGATTTTTCTCTGTTTTTTTATCTCCAAATTCTTTTCTAGCTTGCCCCATTGCTGTTATAAAATATCCATATTTATTTTTGATTGGTACATTCTTCAAATCCTGATTTTTGATTCTCTCCTTATTCCGAAAGATAAAGTACTGAACATACAGTTTATAATCTTCAAACTCATAACCGTTCTTTCCAATGAACTTATTAAAGAAGTTATCGTATCTAAAAAACTCCATTTCATCTGATGAAGTCAAATACCTCGCATTGATTAAGTACCTGGTTAAAACATGATTATTAGAAAATGTAATTTCATCTTCTAGCTTGCTACTTTTATCTAATATCTCTAATATATCTTCTTTATCTAATAAATCCTTTTCTATAACCTTTAATTCTAAATCTTTATTATATGTGTCGCATTTTGCGATAGGGGGGTGTGTCATTATGCGACTAGGGGTATCGCATTTTGCGACAGGGGATGTCATTTTGATACTGGTATATTCGTTAGGTGTTGCCGTATATTCAACTGCCTTTTGTCCGCTGTTTGGAATAAAGATTTCAGTCTTTTTAATGAGGTCTTTTTCAACTAACACATTAAGTATTCTAAAGACTTGAGATCTTGATATGGATAATCTTTCAGCGATGAATCCTATCGTGCCATGATATTTACCTTGACCACTTTGTGAATACCCATATATTAGTGCATACACAAATATTTCATTGCCTTTAATACCTAGATTCCACATCCAATAAACCGTGTTAATAAAGTGGTTTTCACTGATTTCTCTTTTCATACAGTCTCAATCCCCTATAGCTTCTTTTATCAAAATATCGATTAACAATCTTATTCAATCGAATCACTACCCTTCCTTGTTGTCTTATCAATCAGTTTATTTAAGCTTGATTCAAAGATTCTGTAT
>CAYTKX010000077.1:0-3900 GCA_964438495.1 uncultured Staphylococcaceae bacterium | reverse complement strand
TGCACTTGCTACGGAAACTTGATAATCCTCACCAATGATGGCTGAGTCTAAGTTTGGATCCATTTGATAAATAATTGAACCACCTAAATTTACAATACTAATCATGAAAGAGGCTTCAATCACATATTTACCGTAGGAAGCTTCTACTACAAACGAATGGGAGTTTAATTCTTCCGTTGGTGTTCCTGTTAACATACCATTTTCACTTAAAGTGAGCCCAGCTGGTAGTTGCGATCCTTCCTTCACTGAATACTTAATTTCAGAATCATCAGGTACCACGCCACTTTCGATAAAAGCATCAGGGTTAATGGTTGCGGTGCCGAGATTCGCTATATAGGATCCGCTTACAAGACCAAACGGAAGTGAACCGCCAATATACTCTTTTATAGCTGCAGGTGGTGCCGCATAACCTGTATTCATCGCCATACTATTAACTTGAGTATATAAAATATTATGAACTGCATTTCGGAGTGCTGTTCTTGTGGTTGCTGAATCAATTTCATTAATCCATCCGCTGTCATTCAACGAATTTCCTAAAGATAAATCACCACCAGCACGAATCATTTGATCGACATAAGAATAAGAACCGATAAAACTGTCTGTAACTACCGTTCCCACAAAGCCCCATTCCTTACGCAAAACATTGGTTAACAATCCATAGTGTCCCCCTACCCAGGTTGGCCCTAAGCGGTTTAATGCACTCATGATTCCGGTTGTTTTTCCTTCTTTTACAGAAATCTCAAATGGTTTAAAATAAATTTCACGCATGCTTTGTTCATTTGCCCAAGTAAGTATCCTAACACGGTCTGCTTCTTGATCATTAACAGCAAAGTGTTTTAAGAATGTAAAGACACCTTTTTCCATCGCCCCTTTAATAATTTGAGAAGCCATCTTCCCGCCAATCAAACCATCTTCAGAGAAATAATCTGCATTTCTACCACCAAACGGTGAACGGTGCGTGTTTACAGCAGGTGCATACCATCCAGGAAATCTTGATTTATCAATACCTGTTCCAAACAACGCCTCATTACCAAGCGCAATTCCTTTACGATATGCCAGTTCCTCATTATAGGTACTTGCGGTAACTACATCGCTTGAAAAGAATGCATATATTTGTCCTTCCATTCCTTTAAATAGGCTCATATAACCTGCTGGTTGACCAGCATTAATTACCTTTGTTATGCCTAATTGTGGTAAATTAATCCCTGAGGTGTAACTACCATTTCCAACTAAATTTTTCATTGTGTTAAAAGACAATTGATTTAAAAATGTATCCCAAAGTGGGTCATTGTGTGCTGCTCCAATTAAATCAGAGTACATGACATCGCCTTGATCATTGCCATAAGGTGCAGGCATTTGGTCTTCTGGTACATACCAAGGTTTTCCTTCATCTGATGGTTTATTGCCTGGTGTCCATGCATTAATCTCGGCAATCAATTCTGGTGTAGCACTAATTCTTAAGGCCATGGTTGGGAATGTCCCTGCAAAATCACTTCTAGACATATATTTTTCATTTTGCCCACCGTTTTCAACTGAATTGGTTAGATAATTACTCACATCATCAAATTGATTCACTACCGGGTTACCTGTCGTTCCATCATTGAGACATTTAATCCCTGGACTAGCTACTTGATAAGTCACTGATTCGATAACTGTATGCGCGTTTTTCATGATTTTTATTTCATAATCACCCGCTTCTAGTTCATATCCTTTAAACCCGTTATTGTTGGCATCATCAAAGTCATAAGACGCCATGTCTCTAACTATAAGTGATACGGACACCGTTTCAGATTCACCAGGTTCTAATAATTTTGTTTTGGTGAATCCACCCAATACAACACTGGATTTTTCAATGGCTGTTTCACTACCTGATGGATTGTAAGGCGCGGTATAGAATAATTGAACTATTTCTTTACCAGCTACATCGCCCGTGTTCGTTACTTTAACGTTCATTGTGATAACATCACTATCGGTTATGAATGAACCATCAACTAGGCTGGTCTTCACAATTTCCTGGCTAAAAGTTGTATAGGATAAACCATGCCCAAATGGGTATACAACATGGGCTTCATACCAATCGTTCCACTGTGTTGTCGTTGTTCCATTGATATGTGGTGCATTTGCAGTACCGTCGGTTAAATAACTCGCGTTACCTTCAGTAAATCCACGTGTTTCATAATACCGATACCCACTATAAATGCCTTCTTTGTAAATAACATACTTACTGTTAATATTGCTATACTGGTTACCTGATGGAACTAGATTTTCCGAAAAGTTTTGCCACGTTGGGTCCATTTTAAAATCTCTTGCCCAAGTATCAACGGTTTTACCAGACGGATTAACTTCACCATTTAAAATACGACCAAGTGCCATGATGCCTGTTTTACCAGGATAACCCATCCAAATAGCACCTTTAATGTTTTTATGGTACCCGTAGTGACCTGGATCGTCTAAGAATCCTGTCTCAAATTGGGAAGGGGTATTAAACACCACAATTACTTTATTAAAGTTGTCACCAACATGTTTTAGTAAGTCCGCTTCATTTGCATCCAATTGTAAATAATGATCGGTCATACTACGCGCTCCAGGAACAAGTTGACCACGCCCTCCTGAAGTGTAGCTAATTCCATTCCATTCCATCGTACGAGGCATATCCCAGCCTTCACCACTGGAACGAGAAAAAACAACAATAGCCGCATCATTATATCCTTGATAACTGTTTTTAACATCTTCGGTGTACATATTTAATGGTGTTTCTCCCGTTTTATACCCGAATACTCTACTACCGTTCGTTGGTTGGGCTCCTCTACCTTCTCCAGAAGCTGTATTATTGTTATAAAAGTTAACAAGCGTTGGGTTTATTTGAAAACCCGCACTTTGCAGTGATTGTTGCAAAGTCGTCATGGTCCCACGTAAGTGTACGTAGTTACTCGACAACCCGTATAAAATTGACGCACTACTTTTGCCAAATACACTAATATTGGCGCCTTCACCTAAAGGAAGTGCGTTACCTTCATTTTTTAGAAGAACAAAGCCTTCTTCGCTGATTTCTTCATTCAATGAATCGGCAGCTTCTAATGCCTCTTCTTTCGAGTTGTAATCTGCTGTATAGTAATTACCAAATTCATTAGGTTCTGACGCAACATGTCCTGCTGCGCTTAAACTGTTAGATAAAGCTGGAACAATCATTCCTATACTTAATAGAAATACGAATATCTTTTTCATATAAGTACTATATTTTTTAAAATGTCCTTGCTTTTTTTCCTCCTTGAATTATCCTCTAAAACCATTAAGGTTTTGTAACAATTTTTGATTCTTCAACGCCAATTTTGTTATTGTATAACAATTGAATAATAATGTTATGATCATAGTCACCACCATTAGTTGCTGCATTGGTGAAATCATTAATTGGTTTAATAATACTGAAGAATACTTCGTCCGCTATATCACGTGGAATGGTTATCCCAAATAATTCTGAACTATTGCCTTCGATGACCAAATCATACGATACTTTATTTGAGTCAAGGTGAGGGTTTTCAACAGTACCAATGTTAAATTTAAATGTTCCTTCATTCTCATTCGTATTAATCACTCTAAAATAGATGGTTAGTTCTGGATTTTCAGGATCAAATGTTGGGAGATTTGCAAGTTTAGCCGTAATGTAAGGTAAACCGCCTTTCGTAAAATCAAACATACTTGAACGAACTATGATATTAGAAATACCATAATCATTATTAACGTTTCGGCGTCCACCCCAAACCCCTGAGGTTAATTTAGCGTTCGCAGGTGTATCAACTAGTCCAGGTCCTGGTAAGTATACTTCATTTCTAATGCCTGTTCCAGCTGGAAAATCTGGTTCACTTGGGTGACGCGATACTAATGTTACATATTCTCCATCAA
>CAYTKX010000076.1:0-4049 GCA_964438495.1 uncultured Staphylococcaceae bacterium | reverse complement strand
TCTGGTTTCATCTGAGATAGCTTTAATGATTGGTACTAATTCAGAATATGTATATGCCATAAACTTAACCTCCTTAATATTATATGCGGATATGATATCGAAAGTTATCGATATGATAATATTCTACTACTTATATCGAAAGCTGTCAATGTGTTTGTGCTAAGAGTTTTTTGATTTTTATTAATAAAGAAAAAGAGAGAAAACATAACTATCAAATTACGTTCGCTCTCAAATGATGTATATATTAATCAAAAATTCAGCTTCTTTTTAATCGATATCTAAAATTCCTTGTGGTTATATATAATCTTTAAAGTTCCTTGTGGTTATACTAAATGACACTTTACACCACATGATAAATTAAAGGTTAATTTTCATTTATCAGATATTATAAATGTCAACATAAGAATGTACAATTGTGTGCAGTTAAGATTCCTCACTTTTGTTATATTTAAGTTTATCTTTAATACGATAAGAGTTACCAGTTATATTAAACAAATATGAGTGATGAAGTATTCTGATGCTAGTATAAATTGATTTAAAGGACTACTATACTATCATGTAAATTATTAATAACATTTAATAGAATATCAATTTTATCATTAAACAATCCAACAACATCAAAATCACTGAAAGGAGATTTTTCAACCAAATCTTGTTTTGTTATATCACCATTTTGTTGTACATAGTTGATAATACTTTTAACAAATTCTTGTTGTTTCGCTGACAAAATATTGGTATTAAGGTATTCAGAAAACTTTTGATTAATTGCTTCTTGCTCAATTCCTACGATACTGCGAATGAAAACTGCAAGATTTTCTTCTTTAGTCACATTAAAATAGTCATCTTTAGTACCAAGTTCTTGCCACAAGATGCGTTCAAGTTCTTTAAGATCTTCTGCATTTATCTTGTCTAACATCTTGATTTTGATAATCGTTTCATTAACTTCATTGGATAAAAGATAATCAATCACTTTTTCTTCATAAGTCTTAAAATCGATAATATTAATATCTTTAGTACCTTGATCGATTAGTTCATCTTTAAAATCTGTTGAATAAATACCAACTTCATCAGTTATATATTGAATCAAATATCTTAATTCATTTCTTAAATGTTCAAGTTTTTCTACATTGACATTGTTCCAGTATGTTTGAGTTATAACTTCAAGTAATAGTTCTTTTTTCTCTGCAACTTGAGGAATGCTTAATCTTTCAAGTAGAGCTTGTGAAATACGAACTACTTGTTCTATTGCTCTTTTAGCAACAACATCTTCTGAAATAAGAGAAAGCATGATATAAAACACCTTTAAATCAAATGCTTTTGCTGACTCTATATCTTTATCACTATCTACTAATAGTGTCAAATTATTTTTAACTTCTTGAATATCAAATTTGGATACATAATTCCATTTGCTCTCAACTGAATACTTATCTACTATTGGTAAACTATTTCTAACGAGAATTCTTTCACGATTGAAATCTCTAACTGTTTGATAGAGTTCTGTTCTTATTTTTTCATAATATGTCTTATGAAATGAATTTGTTTGATGTTCTTGTTTTTGAAGTTCAAATAGTAAATCGAGTTTCATTTGAAAGACTTTTTGTGTCATTGAATATCCTTGATTTACTATTCTACCTTGAGGATTCATTTCAAAAAAACTAAAGTTGTCACAGAAGTCAAAAATATAGAATTGATTCTTATGTTTTAGGTGTCCAAAAATATTATCTGATTTTCTAGTACCTCTACCAATCATCTGAACAAATTTGATTTTTGAATAAATTCGTTTAAAGAATACCAAGTTTAATATATCTGGTACATCGATACCTGTGTCAAGCATATCTACAGAAACAGCGATTTGTGGTAATTTATCTCTAACACTGAAGGAGTCAATTATGCTTTGAGCATAGGTCACATAGTTATCGACTAACTTGCAATATTCTGGACCAAGTTTAGGATATAATTTTTCAAATCTTTTTACAATAAGTTCAGCATGGACGTGATTAAATGCAAAAATGATAGTTTTCCCAATTAAATCTCCACCATTAACTTTTAAACCTTCGTTCATTAGCGTTTGCAAGACCAAATCAACGGTGTTATCATTATAGATTTTTTTGAAAAAATCTGCTCCACTTAATTCGGTTGGTAACTCACCTTCTGGAGTAAGAAAAGTTTTTTCATATTCTTCTTTTTCCTCTTTAGAAAGTTCGCTGTATTTAACACCTTGTTTTAAGAATTTAGTTGTTCTATCTAGGACTGTATATCCAACTAAATAATGATCTCTTACAGCTTCCTCCATCTCATAATGAAAAGTAGGGACTCCTTCTTCTAAGTCAAAAGTTGAATATGTTGAACGCTCAATTTCATCTCTCGGTGTAGCAGTTAAACCTACTAGTAACGAGTCAAAGTATGTGAAAATAGCTTTATATTTATTGAAAATAGAACGATGAGCTTCATCAATAATAATTAAATCAAATCGACCAATACCAAATGTTCTATCATCACCATCGATTAAATTAATCATTGTTTGATATGTTGAAAAGACTAAACGAGCATTTAAGTCAGGTTCTTTGTCTTTGTCTGATAAGACAGAAATTGTGTAATTAGGTAGCAATTTATTAAAGTTCCTCTTAGCTTGTGTTACTAAAGCTGTTCTATCTGCTAAAAAGAGAACATTTTTTATCCATTTATTTCTTGTAAGTAATTCAACCAATGAGATCGCAGTTCTTGTTTTCCCTGTACCTGTAGCCATAACAAGAAGTGCTTTTCTTCGATTTTGATTAAATGTCTCAGCAACCTTTGTGATAGCCATTTTTTGATATGGTCTATCACTGATTGATTCGTCGATTGTTAAATCACTGATAGTACCTCTTTGGCGTAATTTCATCAAATACTCTAATTCTTTAATATTATGAAATCCAAAGATTTGTCTAGCTGGATATCCCAGTTGATCAATAATCCATATTTGATAACCATTTGTATAATATACAATAGGAAGATAACCATATTCTTTTTGTAAACATCTTGCATAAAGTAGTGCTTGTTCTTTTCCTTTGATAGGTGAAACACTTGTTTTCTTGGCTTCTACAATAGCAAGAGGTTTGCCATCGTACCCAAATAGAACATAATCAACAAAACCTATACCTTGATTATTTGGCATTCCTTGTACTTTAATTTCGATACCTGCTTTTTCAGGAAGTCTAACATTATCTTTGTCAAGTACTGTCCAACCTGCTTCTCTTAAATATAAATCAATGTATAACTTTCGTGTTTCAGCTTCACTAATATTAATACCAACACCAAGTGTAGTTTGCTTATTCATTATAGGTCTTAGATTATCAACTAAATCCTGATTAATGATAGCATCCTTAACAATTGGAGTTTTTTCGGTAGTTTTAATGAGTTTTGTTTCATCAAATAAAGGGTATGACTTAATCAAATCAAGTTTAATCAGTAATTCACCTGTGAATATATATAATTGCTTTAATGATAATAGTGCTTCCTTTTGACTGACTTCATCATTATGTATTGCTATATTTCCAACTTTTCTTATGTAATGAAGAGCATTAAGCATAGAAGCATCATTAATAAAGTTTGTAAAATCTTCAGATGAAACTAGTTCAAATAGGGAACTTCTTTGAGGCACATTTTCGTTTCTTAATTGATATACTAGTTTAACTAAATATTCAAGTGCTTTACGAGATTGAGCAGCACTAATATCAGGACGTGATAAAACAAATGATTCTGCGTCCTTACAGAAAACATATAAGTCCTTTAAAGAATCAATTGCTTTTAAATAATCAAAATTCATAAAGTCACTCCCCTATACCTTAATAATTTAGTTTGTTTTTTTATAGTAAATCTATATATAGAATACAATATCTCATTCTCAAATTTCAATTTGTCGACTTGCTTAACGAGGAACTCAAACTCCCTTACTTGACTCTTTTCAGGGAGAGGTAATCTAACATTATCAAGCATTCTACTGGTGATTTGATTTATTGTAGTTGTTGCTCCAGTTGTGATTTGTCTTCTAAATGCATCCATTTGGAAAT
>CAYTKX010000075.1:0-4144 GCA_964438495.1 uncultured Staphylococcaceae bacterium | reverse complement strand
TAATATTGAAAGCCGTATTTTAGAAATTGAACGCATTTTAGCAAACAAAGAAATTGTTGAGCATTCAAAAACGAGTAAAACCGTAGCGGTTGGAAACTATGTCCAAGTTAAAGATTTAGCGTATGATGAAACATTTTCTTTCCGTATCTTAGGTCAATTTGAAGGTAAACCACTTCAAGGAACGATTTCGATTGACGCGCCGATTGCCGAAGCAATCTTAGGTCGCAAAGTTGGTGACCGCGTCACAGTACGGGCTACAGTGCCTTATGATGTGCAAATTTTAAACATTTCGACTGAACCAATCGAATAAATTAATTTTATTGTACGAAAAAACGAAATGCCTCCTTATTTATTATTAGGAGGCTTTTTAAATGTTAAAACTAATGATCGGAGTCGTAATCGCAACCGTTATTGTCATCGTTGCCTTTACCGTTATTAACAATAATCTTGGACCAGGAACGCAAGTTTCAACATCAATCCAAGTCGTTGATGATAATTTCTTATCACTAACGATTACTGGTCAAGTTCATAAACCAGGAACATACGTCATGAAAAAAGAAGAGACGCTCGGTGATTTAATTATGGCCGCGGGGGGACCAACGAGTAACGCAGATGCTCGTGCTTACTTTGAAGAAACCTTACTTGAAAAGGGAGTAAGCTATTATATTGCGCCCCTTAATGACTTAGATGATTACTGTGGGGAAAAAGAACTGGCAAAAGTAAACATTAACACTGATAATCGGGAAAAGTTAATGGAGGTCAACGGCATTGGCGCCACATTAGCGAGTGATATTATTAGTTATCGTAATGAAAACGGTAGCTTTACCTACTTAGAGCAACTTTTAAAAGTACGCGGTATTGGCAAAGCGACGTTTGAAAAGATTAAAGATTATGTCATTTTAAGATGATTATTTTCCTATTACTTTTAAGTTTTATAAGCGGGATTTTGGTTTTTCGCCACCCGCTTTTTATCTTGTTTTTTATCGTCATTATCGTAATTAAGCGTGGTGATAAGCGCCTTTTACTCATATTCACCATTTTCTTTGTGGGCGGATTTCTTTTAATATTCACCAAAGACTTAATAAGTAGAATCTCCTATTTTAAAGGGTACGGCATCATTACAAATAGCGGGAAAAATTATTATATTTTATTAACAATTAATGGTAAATATTATGTTAGCGCCGCAGATCACAATTTAGTAATTGGTGACATTATTTATGGCAGTGGGAAAAGTTATAACTACCTTTTTAAAACATTAGAGGGTGATTTTGATTACGGTCAATATTTACAAAATAAAGGGATTAAAAATGGCTTAATTATGAATATAGAAAGCCTTAAAATTCCTAGTCTTTTACGTTTATTTAAGCTTGATATCTTACAAAAAGTAACGTATCCTACCCATTTAAACCCGCTTCGAAATTTACTTTTAACAAAAGAAATTGATTATGAAGATACCCTTATTAAAGTGATGCTAAATTATAATATGCTTTTTATTATAAGTTTAACGGGGGCGCATCTTAGTTTATTAAGGCGGGTAAGTAAAGCCTTTTTTAATATCTTTTTAAAAGATGATAACGCACTATTTTGGAGCTATATCGTTTTAGTGCCCTTATTTTTATTACAAATAACGAAGTTTGCGTTTTATCGGATCTTTTTAACCGGCTTAATCCGTTATTTAAATAAGAAGAAAGGACAAAATTATTTCACTAATCTAGAACAAAATGCTCTTGTCGCTTTTATATTTTTACTTATTGATCCATACTTTTTATTTAGTGAAGCCTTTTATTTAGCGTATTTATTAATCTTTAACTTTATACTACTTAAACCGCGTCCCGGGATTAAAGGTTATCCAAAAAGACTTTTTCTTTTATATTTTATTTTAGTGCCGTATCAAGTCTTAAGTCGCGGGGCTTTAAACATTTCTACCTTGCTGCTCCCCTTATTTTTAACACCATTAATTACTTTATGGTACGCCTTATATTTTGTTACTTTTCCGTTTTTCTTTTTACATAATATGCCTGTTACGATTTTAAACTTAATCTATTATGTGGTGACCTTTTTTAATCGGAGTGTTTTTATTTTATATATTGGCAGTTTTAGTGTTTATATGAAGGCTTTTATCGTATTGATGCTATTTATTTTTATCGTTAGTTATGACTTAAAAGTCTTACCAGTTAAACGCTTTTCTAGTTTACTATTAACTTATCTTTTAATCCTTAAGATATCTCCTTTAAAAAATAATTTAACGCTCAATGTATCCTTTATTAATGTTGGCCAAGGCGACAGTATTCTTTTTAATGTGTATGGAAAGTCATTATTAGTCGACACTGGGGGATTACATTATAAAGATGTCGCTAAAGATGTGCTTATTCCTTATTTTAAAAAGCATCAAGTTTACACGCTTGATTACTTAGTGCTTACCCATGATGACTTTGATCATAGTGGCGGTAAAGATAGTTTAATTAATAACTTTAATGTTTCCCGTGTCCTACTTAAGCGTGATGACTTCCCCGTCACCATTAAAGGCATCACGTTTATTAATTTAAATGAAGAAGAACATGATGACGAAAACGATAACTCTTTAATTTTATATGTAAAACTCGGGCGTTTCCATGTTTTACTAATGGGGGACGCAAGTCATAAAAATGAAGAAGCACTTTTAAAAAAGTATCCGCATTTAAAAGTCGATATCTTAAAAGTCGGGCATCACGGTTCTAATACGAGTACAAGTGAAGCCTTTATTGCTCACTATTTACCGCGCTACGCTGTCATCAGTGTCGGCTATCAAAATAAGTATGGCCATCCTAGTCCTAAAGTGCTTGATATCTTAAATAAATACAATGTGACAATTAAAAGAACCGATGTAAACGGCACTATTTCTTTTAATTCTTGTATAATATAACTATGTTATATCTCTTCGCGGCAAATGAATATGCCCTTATTGAAAAAGTAATTCGCAAAACGGTCGATAGTATACTTGAAGATCGCAATCCTTTTAACTATATGCGCTACGACTTACGCCAAGTACCTTTTAAAGAGATTATTGAAGACGCCGAAACGACGGGAATGATGTCGGAAACGCGGGTTATTATTTTAGATCATGCTTCTATGCTTACGACAAGTAATGAAAAAAGTGTCAATAAAGAGATTGATGACAGTTTATTACTTGCTTTAGAAAGAATACCCGAAGACGTCCATCTTATTTTTATTGCCCGTTCTTCAAGTGTTAATCGCCGCCATAAACTATATAAATATATTGAAACTAACGGCAAGATAACGATTGAAAAAGACATTGATAAAAACGATTGGCAACGGTTTGTCTATGCTTATTTTGATCGCCATAATATGCAAATTGATCGCGCAGCGGTGAGTGAACTTTTAGCGCGCGTAAATAATTTAGGTTCTTTTTTACAAGAAGCAGAAAAATTAGCGATCTACGGCGAAAAAGTAACGGTTGAACTCGTTGAAGAACTCGTTACCCCATTACTTGAAGAAAATAGTTTTGCCCTCGTTAATGCCTTTATTGCTGGCGATACTGCGAAGACTTTAAAAATATATCAAGATTTCCGGGTGCAAAACCAAGAACCAATTGCCTTTATTGCTCAAGTCGCTAATCAATTTCGCACATACGCCAAAATATATATTTACCATGAAGCCGGGTTTACAAATGATGAAATCGCAAGTGATTTAAATATTCATCCTTACCGCGTTAAACTAGCGATGGACCAAAGAAGGAGAACTAGTCTTGATCAAGTATTTGATATTCTAGTCGCTCTTGCTAAATTAGATTACGAAATAAAAAGCGGCCAAATTGACCGCTTTTATGGATTTGAATTATTTTTATTAAACTATTAAGCTGCAAGCGCGTTAATATCACGGGCTAAAGCGCTTTTGTGACGAGCGACTTTATTCGGGTGGAAAACTCCGCGTTGGGCGGCTTTATCTAAAAGAGAAACTGCTTTTGTGTATTCAGCTTTCGCAAGTTCAACATCACTCGCGGTGATTGCTAATCTTACTTTTTTCATTTGGGTGCGCACCATTGTTTTAAAGTGGGCGTTACGGTTTCTCGCTTTTTCATTCGTTTTCACACGTTTGATTTGTGACTTGATATTTGGCATACTTCACCTCTTTCAATATAATCTTT
>CAYTKX010000074.1:0-4162 GCA_964438495.1 uncultured Staphylococcaceae bacterium | reverse complement strand
GGTCTTTTATGTCGTAATAATTTACCAAGTGAAGAAAGTAAATATAGTCTTTCCCTTTCACTACCTTCAGTCCGCGCTAATATTTTTTCATTGACCATAAAGTAATCAACTTCACCATAGATTTTATCGGGTAATGTAAGTTCACTATCACTAATAATAAGGGCAATACCGTAGCCCATCTTTTTAATCTTTTTATTAATCGCACTCATCTCTTCCCCTAAATCAAATGTGTGAGCGTAATCTTGTTCTTCTAACATAAACACAATCTTTAAATCACTCGCAAATGGTTGGGTGCTAAATGTTTCACTTAAAAAACTTACATCATCAATTGAGATTGGAATAAATAATAAATGCCGGTTATTACGTTTCGCATTATGATAAGTAGCAGCCGTTTTCCGTAATACCATCTTCATTAAAGGTTCATTTTGCTTATTTTCTCGCGCAAAGGTCGTTAAATCTTGGTAACTTGCAAAAAGTGAACCACTAATTTGAAAACTAGTTAAATAACCAAGTATTTCGACACTGCGACTATCAATAAGTGGTTGAAATAATGGTTCAACACTTTTCTTTTTCACAATGCTTAATAACTCATTGCGATATAAACTAAGGTCTAAGGCTTTTACTTCTTGGGCTGGGTCATAAATTAGCATTTTAATATCACCAATTTCCCGATGGGCAAACATGCTTAATTCTTCTGCCGTTTTAAAATGCATTTTCATATCATCAAATTGACGGGCTCTTGCAATGCCGATTGCTAAAGAATAATTGTGATAGCCGTTTTTCTCTAAGTATGAGCCAACGCGTGTATAAATCTTTTTCATGATCTCAATAAGCGGAGTAATATCATTACGGCGCGGCATATAAATACCGACTGTATAGTTATCTAAAAAGCGAATAATTCTATTCTTCCCGCGATAAAAAGCGACTTGATTTTGTAATTCATACCAAATATGTGGGGGTATCTCGATCTTTTGGCTTTGTTTTGGTAATGTTGAAACAATATTAATCGCTCCATAAACGCCACGTCCACGGCCCCGTTGTCTTTTATATAAACGAGCAAGCGCGACACTTGATAAATAACCAATATCTTCTTTTTTCTTCACAGTTAAATTTGATTGGTCATTTGGTTTTAAATATCGATATAAGTATGATTCAAGGTGAATAACCTTTTTATCATAATCAATCTTTTTAACTTCTAAAATCGAAGCATAAGAACGGCGCATCGAACGGACAAAGACATCTACTTTATAAGAAAGCGAGACATGGCTTTTCTTTTCTAAGAGACGATTAATCCAGTAATCTAGTTCTTCAACTTCTTTAGCGGTGAATTGTTCAAAAAACTGGGGAATTGGTCCTTTTTTACGATTAGCGTAATTACCACGATCAAAATACGTTACTTCTTCTTCTAAATAATCAAGCACAAAAATACGCGGTGTCGTTAAGTTGCCAATAATAATTCCGTCATCTTTAACATCTTTTTTATTTAAACGAATGACAATAATGAAAAGTAAAATAAGAAAAAGAACAATTGCCGCACCAATTGTGAATAGTAGTGTGTTTTCTTTCATAAAATTAATAATATCGTTCATGATTTACCTGTGTATATTATACACAAAAATAATATATTTGCGGAAATATTGCGAATAAATCAATACTTTTTTCATTATTTTGTTATAATAATCCATACGGAGAAATACCCAAGCGGCTGAAGGGGTCGGTCTCGAAAACCGATAGGAGGAGCAATCCTCGCGAGGGTTCAAATCCCTCTTTCTCCGCCAGTAAAGGAAAAAGATAAAATGGCACAAAGATTATTAGTGGTGGTTGATTATCAAAATGACTTTGTAAATGGTAGTCTTGGCTTTAGTGATGCCCACCTTGTCGAACCAACAATTATTAACGCGCTAGAAGACCATTTAAGAACTAATGATGACATCGTTTTTACAAAAGACACCCATTTTGCAAACTATTTACAAACACTTGAAGGACAAAAACTCCCCGTGATGCATTGTATTAAAGGTAGTGAAGGGCACGAAGTGCATGGTAAAGTTAAGGCTTATTTACCAAAAGCTAAAAAGGTTTATGAAAAACTTACCTTTGGCTCTTTAGAACTTGCAAATGATGTAAGTAAAGAAAACTATAAAAAAATTACATTAGTAGGACTTGTCACAAACATCTGTGTGTTAAGTAATGCCCTTCTTCTTAAAGCAGCCTTACCGGAAGCCGAAGTCATTGTATTAGCAAGCGGAGTTAATAGTTATGATAAAGAACTGCACCAAAAAACGCTTGATGTTTTAAAAGGCACACAAATTATAGTTAAATAAAGAATTGTTTACTAATTAAAAAACCTCCGCGCAATTTGCATATGGAGGTTTTTTAATATACTTTCTCACTAATGGAAACCACTAGCACTTTATTTAAATGGCGCGCCCGACACGACTCGAACGTGTGACCCCAACCTTCGGAGGGTTGTACTCTATCCATCTGAGCTACGAGCGCAATACAAGAGATATATTACTGCAATTTTTATAAAAAGCAAGGAATTAAGATAAAAGAATGTCTAAAATCATCATAAGTAAAAAGCCAATCATGACAGCGAAAGTGCCGTGGTGATCGGTTTCACTAAGTTTCGCTTCCGGAATTAGTTCTTCAACAACAACATACATCATCGCTCCTGCGGCAAAACTTAAAAACCACGGTAGTAATTCTTTAAAAAAGGCCGCGAATAAAAAAGCAAGAATCGCGCCAAAAGGTTCAACGATTGCACTTAACACCCCAAAGCCAAATGCTTTACCTTTATGGTCAAGGCGCTGCGCCATTGGTAAACTAACCGCCGCCCCTTCAGGAATGTTTTGAATGGCAATCCCAATTGATAAGGCAAGCGCACTATAAAGAGAAAGTTCTGCTCCTCCAGGGTTTACGACTCCGTTATAAGCCACGGCAAAGGCAAAACCAACGGCAATACCTTCGGGGAAGTTATGAATAGTCATTGCTAAAAATAGTTTAGCGTCCCGCGAAAGTGATTTTCCTGGTAGTCCTTCACTTGTTTTACTGCGTTGGTGAATGTGGGGCACAATTTTATCGATAGCAAATAAAAGTAAGACTCCTAAAATAAAACCAATAACAACCGGCACAATCGCATATTTTCCCCAGCCGTTACTACCGGCGAAATCTAAACTAGGTAAAATAAGTGACCAGACGGAGGCGGCTATCATAATACCCGCGGCAAAACCTAATAAGATTGAATTTAACTTGTCGCTTATTTGCCCTTTAAATAAGAATACGGCAAGCGAACCAATTGTCGTTGCTAAAAAGGGCACACTCATGCCGATAATAATAATCCATACTTCAAGTGTTGTTAGGGCACCCATTTTGTTATTTCTACCTCGCTATTAAAGATAATTATATCATTCTTAACGCCACTAATTTGGAAAGTTGTATCATTTTTCGTTTGGCTAATGGATATTTCGTCCCCACTTAAAGCCTCGTTATTATAATAAATAAGAGCACGCTTAATAACTTCATCACTCATAAGTGGGAGGAAGTCATATATGATATTACCGTATTTCGAATTATTAAGATGACCGTTTTCATCAATTTCACTAGGGCGGACAATATGTGTTCCCACAACGTTTTGTGACATTTCAATCCGTTTGAAGTCACGATCAAATAACACTTCTTCGTGATACTTTTCTAATGGGTATTTATAAGTATCACTACTTACGATTTTACGAGCGAAAATATCGACTAAGACCCAGCGACTACGGGCTATTACTATAACTTCGTTGGTCGTAGTGTCAATGATTTTATAATAGCGATCAAAATAAAAGCGGGTCGGTTTTGTCGGCCAAGTAATTATTTTTACAGCAATAGGGGTAAGCGGAAAACTTATGAAATCAAGTTCAGTGCGGGCAATAACCCAAAAAAGTCCTTTTGCTTCTAAATGACTTTTACCGGCGCCTAAAAGATAAGCGTGACGGGCAGCGACATTTTGCATTAAATCTAGCGCACCTTGGATGCTTAAATGGTTAGCAGCGTCATAATAGTTAGTCGTTAGGTTATACGTTAATTCATAAGTTTTATTCATTGTATCTTTTCCTACATTTTTGAATTATTCCTGGTGCAGCCAGTGAGATTTGAACTCACACATTTTGCAATACAAGCT
>CAYTKX010000073.1:0-4183 GCA_964438495.1 uncultured Staphylococcaceae bacterium | reverse complement strand
GAGATAAATGATTCTTTTAAGTAACTGAGAAATTTCAATGTGATTTTGTCCTTTCGGCGTTTTTTACTTATCTATTATAGCAATATTTACCCCTAAAGTATAGAGGGGTGCATATGTAATATTTCACTAGGCAAAATCATAATTAACATTTAAAGAAACTATTAAATAATTGAAAATGTAATCGTGTATTCATAACAAAATTAAAAACAGGCATTGTATGAAATGTCAATATAAGATTACTTGACAATCATTAATATTACCCTTACTATGAAGGTGACAATATTATTTTTATGATTTTTTAACCCCCTATTCGCAATTATTGCGAGTATAAAAAATCAATTAAACTTTTTTGGAATACAAAAGGGGGTGGTTATATAACACATAATTAATGACACACACAATTTTCAATTATTTTTTGGTTTGAAAGGAGAAAAGAAAGATATGCGAATGAAAAAAATATTATTTATACCACTATTTGCGTTGCTCTTAAGTGGCTGTAAAAAACCGCTCCCTAGTGAAGATCCTTCTTCGTCTTTACCACCAAGTAGTGTCGTTATCGAAGCTGAAAGTATTACTATTACTTCCGCTGGTAACGTAACTGAACTTGAAGTAGACGAAACCTTAGCGCTTACCGCTAAAGTTTTACCTGAAGGGGCGCCGCAAGATGTTATTTGGGAATCAACTGATACTAATAAAGCCGTTGTTAGTGATACCGGTCTTGTAACTGGAAAGGCAATTGGTAATGTCTTCATTATTGCCAAAGCTAAAGAAAAAGTCGCCGTTAGTAAACAATTTGCTTTGACAATAATTCCAAAAGAAGAACCCGTCAAAGAGCCAGAATCAATAATGATAAGTGCGCCGGATAGCGCAACAACTTTGGAAGTCGCTAAAACCTTGCAATTAACGAGTTTTGTCTTACCAACCGAAGCAAATCAAAGTGTTACATGGTCATCTAGTAATGATGAGGTTGCAACCATATCAGAAACTGGTTTAGTTACCGGAATTAGTGTTGGAAATGTAACCTTAAAAGCAACAAGCGCCGTAAAAGAAGATGTCTTTAAAGACTATCTTTTAGAAATCATAGCAGCTGTTGACCCCGACCCAACCGAAGATTGGGCAGAAATGGCATATAGCTCCCATGAAGACTTTATGTCGCTAGAAACTCCTGCCGATACCCCGTTTAAAGTAAAAGGGGTTATTACCCATGTTGGGACTGAAACTGATGGTAAGGTTAGTTATTACATTCAAGACGGCAATGATGGTTACTTTATTTATAATCAAGATGTAACTTTACATCCCGTAACCTTAGGGAAATCATATGACGTTGGTGGTTTCTTTAAAAACTATAACGGAACTCGGGAATTAATTAATGTCGAATACTTTGTTGAACGTAGTGATAACCTTACATATAACGTTACAAACGTAAGTGATAAAGAAGTCACTGATTTAACGCTTATGGCTCCGCATCATGCTTCATTTGTAAGTATTGATGTTGCCATCTTAAGTTCCTTACCTACTAACTTTACAAAAGCTTATACCGTCAAGGTAAAAGTAAATGATAAAGAATTAGATTTACGTGTTGATCCGACTTTAGCGCATGAAGAAGATTTTAACTTCATCAGTGATAAATTCCAAAATGCGGCCATTGGATCAGCCTTAAGTGTAACCGGCATTATGTCAGCGTTTGGCTATGGTACTCCAAAAAACCAAGTGCAAATTGTTAAAGCTGAACATTTAGTGATGGCTGAACTTACTGATCAAGAAGTAGTCGACGTCGCGCTTGCTAGTTTAGAAATGCTCGAAACCGTCGATTTAGCGCGCACAAGTATTGAACTACCATTATCTTTAGAAGGTTATGAAGGTTTAACACTTTCTTGGACTAGTAGCGATGCCGTAATTAACGCCACAACCGGCGCCGTTACCCATCCGGAAGTTATGCAAGACGTTACTTTAACTGTCACCGGTACTAAAGGGGAAGCAAGTGCCACTCGCACCTTCTTATTAACCGTATTTGGAACCGATGAAACAAAATTAACAACACTCCATACTCTTGATTTAGAAGATGCTGGACCCGCTGGTCAATATGGGACAAGTACAATGAAACCAAGTTATAACGTTACCGCAACAAATAATATGGTTGAAAGCGGTAATCCAGTTACAAAATGGCAACTTAACAACACCTTAATTGCTGGCGATAATAATGAAAAGAAAAATGGTGAATTTGCAATGCGAACCCAAAGTAATGCTGATCAAACTAAATCCGGGCGCATTGAACTGCAAGATAATACATATGAATTTAATATGCTTGAGTTTAAAGCCGCAATTTACGGCTCTAATCTTAAAGGCATGGTCATCATGTTTGAAGTATCAACCGATGACGGAGCAACATGGACCGCTTTAGAACGTGAATACACCATTAATCACTTTGAACTTGAAACATATCGCCTTAAACTTGACACAAGCGGACCAACCCGCATTGCCATTATTATGAAAGCAGGCACTGGTCAACGGATTAACATTGATGACCTTAAACTTATCAATGAGGTTCTTTAATGAAAAGTAGACTCACGCTTAGTCTTTTATTCCTCTTTCTACTTGGGGGGTGCCAAAAGCACCCTTCATCTAGCGAGGTAAGTAATCCGATAACTTCGCCTTCCACTGAAGTTACACCTTTAAGTATCAACATTACTAAAGAAGGTACGACTATTTATGACTTAAGTCTGGATGTAGGCGAGGAAGTGCTTTTAAGTGCAGAAGTTTTGCCGGTAAATGCTTTACAAAGTGTAACGTGGACTGTAAGTGACAATAATGTTGCCACTATTCTTGATAATGGACTCTTAAAAGGTGAAGGGGTGGGTGAAGCAATCGTCACCGTTACTTCTAAAGTTAAAGCAAGTGTAAGTAGTCAGTTATTTATTAATGTTAGTGAGAAAGTCGAACAAACGGGAGTAGGACGTGGGACATCAATTGATGATCCGATCTTTCAAGGCTTTGAAGGTGACGCTCCCCTTGAAATATACTTTTTAGAAACATATCACATATATGCCGACGCTATTCTTTTAAAGAAAGGTAATATTGAAATCCTTATTGATGGCGGATGGCATTATGACGGCCAAATGAATCAAGCGTTTATTGAAGAAAAAGTAAGTGATGGGCGCCTTGATATGGTCATTGCCACCCATGGTCACGCAGATCACTATGAAGCAATACCGACATTAGTAGAAAACATCGACGCTATTTCCACCTTCCTTGATTATGGTTTAGCTGGTGGCGAAAGTGGCGGTTATAAAACACTTGTGCGTAACCGTATCGCTAGTGATAACGCTTATTATTACGGGGCTTATGATTCAGTTCACGGCTTAAATGACGCGAATAAACGTTATTATTTCACTAATGAATTTTATGTTGATGTATTAAATACAGGGGCCTATGGGAAAGACGCTAGTGCAAGTTCGGGAAATGAACAAAGCTTAGCATTACTTTTTACATACAAAGACTTTACCTTTTTAACAAGTGGTGATTTAACAATAAGTGGGGAACAAGGCATTTTAAGTAATGAAGATGTTAGTAATGTTTCCCTTTATAAAGCCGCACATCACGGCAGTCACGGCAGTAATGATCAAACATTTTTAAATACGATTAATCCGTATACTGTCGCTATAACAGCGGCCCGCGCTGGTCAATACGGAGTGGCACCAGGACCAGTTAATCCAAGTTACACATATAATCTTGATGGTAAAAGTGGTCATCCTGCGAGCCAAGCAGTAGAAAGAATATATAAAATACCACGTATATCCTTAAACTTAAATGTTTATTGGAATATGCCTGCGGGAACAATGAAGTTTACAACCTTTGGTGGGGAAACTGATTTAATAATGGAAGGCACGGAAACTATTCGTGGCTATTATGATTTAACAAAAACCGCTGGGGTTGCCGTTTGGGATGAAACGCTAGGTGACTTTAAAAATAAAGTAACAGGCGAAGAAAAAAAGAAATTCCATGAAACAAAAGTATTCTCATTCCGTGAATATGAAAAGTATCTACCCCCTTGGGTAACTGCTTAAATTTACCCCCTATAAACCCTTGTTCCTCCAAACAAGGGTTTTTTTAGATATTTGTTAATTAAGATTCAAGAAACTTTAATAGGGCTAAGGCAGCGTTATTAATGCCTCGTGAGCTTTCA
>CAYTKX010000072.1:0-4192 GCA_964438495.1 uncultured Staphylococcaceae bacterium | reverse complement strand
CAAAAGCGTAAGTTAAAAAAGACTGGACTGCTCCAGTCTTTTTCGCTTTTGTGCGTTTGTTTGACGAAATCCGAACCTTTTTTGAACGGAACTGATGGCGCGCTTCGCGCGCCAAACTGAACGCTCGGGCGGGCAAAAAGGAAGGGGGTTGGGGGGAAGGAATTTTTGCCCGCCCTCGCTTTCCGCCGCCGCCGAATTTCGTGCCAGTAAAACTGGCGCGCCGCTTCATTCTATCACATCTGTATACCTAAAATCATTTGTCGTTAATTCGGTTTTACCTAGCAAATCTTTTCGCATTTCTAAAACAATATTCCCAACGGCTTTTTTACCTTTTTCTGCGTCCGGCTCTTTGCCCTTTGAATCAATAACAAGTTGCACCATTCCGTTTATTGCTTTTACTACACCATCAGAACAATAAAGCCACGATTTATATTGTTCTTCAAAAAATTTTCTTTTCATTTCTCCCGATGTCGTCTTTCCGACAAAACCCTGCAAAAGAATGAGCAAATTTGAATACTTTTCTTCTTTGAATTTTAATATGGCCTCATTCTTTTTTGCTTTGTTTGTAAAATAATAGGTCAAATAAGAACCAGCAACAGCCGAAATTATTGGTAAAAGAATTAAAACTATCAAATTATTTTCCATAATATTATCTATTCTAACCTTCAATTTTTTTAGGAAATCTGAAAATAAAAATTGAAGTTATTAAAAACACTGCAACCATAAGATCAACAACAACCCAGAAATCTCGTCCAAAATAAAGAGGGGAAAATGGATTAAAAATCACCGCAAGAAAACCAAAAATCCAAATCCATTTTTCTCTTTTGGCTTCATATGCAAGCCAAGCGATATATGCCATACTCGCAAAAACTACAAATCGTAAAAGCGTAAAAAATCCATAAGGCCAGCCGTCAATCAGCGCAAGAAACAAAAAGGCGGCGGCGATTAACAAAATAATGTTTTTCTTTTTATTCAACGACATATTTTTACCCCATAGCTTCTATATTTTTTCGAACCGCCGCCTTTTCTTTCTTCGCGTTTTCTGCATCGGTATCGCCCAAGCGCACCAATTCGTCCATTGCGGCATCAAAAATTTTCAGCAAATCCTCTCCGGGTCCCATAGGATTTAATACGCCGCGATAAATATGATAGTGTCCGCTTTCCGCTAAATCGCCGGATGTGTTCGCTATCATAGAGTAAACATACTTTCGGACAGATCGTCCTTTACGGACAACATCTAAAAATTGTTTAGTGTCAGAAAGAATTGATTTCTCGACATATTCTTTTACCAAATCAAATCCACCACTGCCAAACTCTTTACTCGCTTCCTCAAGTATTCCAAGGGCTTCTTTGACTTCTTTTTTACTAAACGATTTTTTAACTTCTCCGCCAAAAGCAATAATGACTTGTAAGGTCGCACCAATTAGCATTATCGTGCCAAATATTACTGCAATTGTGCCAAGCGTTGCGCCAAAGAAAAACAAAATCATTCCGAGTGTGTAAGAAATTTGGGCAAAGAAAATACTGAACAACGAAAATTCATTTCCGCTGCCTTGTTGGTCTTTTTGGGCGAGCCACATCCAAGGTGCAAGTGCAACCCCATACGACCAAATAAGCAATGGAATGAGTGAGCTTTCAGTGGCAGAACTTACAAATAACCACATTATCCAAATGCACCAAATAGTCATCAGGGCAACGGTGTATAAAACACTAAGCGAGCCCAAGAACATTCCCAAAAGTTTTTTACCTTTTTCAATTGCCATTGCCGCAGGGGCAGCAAAAAGTAAAGACGGCATAAGGGCAATTGAAATAGCAAAACCAGCAACCACCATAAATAAAATTCCTCTAAAAATTTCTCCCCACTCTCCTAAAATAGCTAACCATATTCCGGAGATAATTCCACCGAGAAGATTCAAAATCATTATCGGTACGGTTAGTGCCGTGAATGTTGCCACAAAACTATTTTGTATTTTTTCTGATATCGCCATATTTTTTACTTTATTAACTCCTCAATCGAAACGCCCAACGCTTTGGCGATTTTCGCCATAGTTTGAACGCTTGGCTTATTAACTGTTCCGCTTTCGACCTTCATAAGCGTTGTATATTTAATATCCGCTTTCTTGGCTAAATCGTCTTGCGTCAAGCCAAGTTTATTGCGTAATCGTTTGATATTTTCGCTGATTGTTTTTCCACTTGTCATATAAATAAAGTTTTGGTAGTATTATAGTAGATAAGGTTATTACCCTTATTGTTATACTACCAAATAAAATGAATTTAGACAAGCAAAATTTATGGCGGCGCATTTCGCAAAGCGAAATACGAAATTCGGCGGCGGCGGAAAGCGAGGGCGGGCAAAAATTCCTTCCCCCCAACCCCCTTCCTTTTTGCCCGCCCGAGCGTTCAGTTTGGCGCGCGAAGCGCGCCATCAGTTCCGTTCAAAAAAGGTTCGGATTTCGTCAAACAAACGCACCAGAATTAAACTTTCAGGAATTTTGCCGACCGATTCAGCCGCGCGAAGCGCGGCAGAGAACGGAAACACTGGCTCGCCGCGCACGGCGCGGCTCGCCAAGCGCAGGTTCGAAATCCCTTGCGATTTTAAGTATTTGCTTTGCCCAATTAAAAACTAACAACATAATTTTATGAACAACAAATATTTTCTATACGCCCGCAAATCAACCGATGTTGAGGATAAACAAGTTTTGAGTATTGAAGCCCAGATCGCAGAATTGCGCGCCTTTGCGAAACAAAACAACCTTAATGTCGTTGATGTTTTTATTGAAAAACAGAGTGCCAAAATTCCGGGCCGCCCTATTTTTGGCGAAATGATGAAGCGTTTGGAAAATGGCGAGGCGGACGGAATTTTGGCTTGGCACCCCGACAGATTGGCGCGCAATTCTGTTGACGGAGGGAAAATTATCTATCTCATTGATTGCGGGCGTATTGCGGCATTGAAATTTCCCCAGTTTTGGTTTGAACCAACGCCGCAAGGAAAATTTATGTTGAACATCGCTTTTGGGCAAAGCAAATACTATGTGGATTCTCTTTCCGAAAACACTAAACGGGGTTTGCGTCAAAAAGTCCGTAGGGGCGAATATCCGAGCGTTGCGCCTATCGGATATATCAACGATGTGCGAAACAAAAGTATTATTGTTGACCGCAAGAAAGCAAAAGTTATCAAGGCGGCGTTTGAATTTTACGCCACCGGCAACGCTCGGCTGGAAGATGTATCGGACTTTTTGGCGCAACGCGGGATACTATCCCGCGGCGGAAAGAGAATCCACAAGACGAGGGCAACTTTTATCCTTTCCAATCCGTTTTACACAGGATTATTTCGCTACTCAAAAGAATTGCACGAAGGCAAGCACGAGCCAATCATCGCAAAGAAAATTTTTGATAAAGTCCAAGAAGTTTTGAAGCAGAGAGGACGACCACACCACAAAACCAAGTATGAACCGCAAGATTATTGCGGACTTCTAAAGTGTGGCTCTTGCGGAATGTCCATAACTGGCGAATACAGGGTTAAAAAGC
Source organism: uncultured Staphylococcaceae bacterium (assembly GCA_964438495.1). Lineage (GTDB taxonomy): Bacteria > Bacillota_I > Bacilli_A > RFN20 > CAG-826 > UBA1361. The sequence continues at coordinate 664 of CAYTKX010000072.1, read as the reverse complement.
AGAAAAATGGAAATGTCCACGATTATATTTACTACCACTGCACAAAAAAGAACAAAGCAATAAAATGCCCCGAACCCTGTATTCGCCAAGAGGAACTAGACAAACAAATTTCCTCTCTGCTTCAAAAATTTTCTTTGCGCGCGGATTGGGCGGAAAAACTTTTGGAAATAGCAGAAAAAGATAAAGAGAAATCCGCCCAATCCGTTTCTGCTTTTGTTCTTGAATCGCAAAACCAAATCCGCGCCATAAATGAAAAACTCCAGCGACTTCTGGACGGCTATTTAGAGCAGGATATTGAACGAGAAATTTACCGCGAACAAAAAACAAAACTTCTTATGGAAAAGAAGTCGCTGGACGAGAAAATGGCGCGGATTGAACAAAAGCAGAATGATTGGCTCGAACCGATGAAAGAATGGATAAAAGTCGCTACAAACCTCGTCAAAATCGCAAGGGATAGCAACCTTCTTCAAAAGAAGGTTGCCGCCAAAGAAATCTTTGGCTCGAACCTGCGCTTGGCGAGCCGCGCCGTGCGCGGCGAGCCAGTGTTTCCGTTCTCTGCCGCGCTTCGCGCGGCTGAATCGGTCGGCAAAATTCCTGAAAGTTTAATTCTGGTGCGCAGGAGAGGACTTGAACCTCCACGCTCGTGTGAGCACATCCACCTCAA
>CAYTKX010000071.1:0-4205 GCA_964438495.1 uncultured Staphylococcaceae bacterium | reverse complement strand
AGTAATACTGAAAATATTGCTAATGAAAGTTTTGTAAGAATACACCCAATCTCTCCATTTACTGAGTTTAAGGCTGCAGATGACATTATAATTAGTGATAATTTGATAACTGGATTTGAATTTATTATAGAAACATGGAATGAACAACCAATATTAACTGAACTTTTAGATGAATATGTTGGAGATTTAGATATTGACTTATCAAAGATTGAGGAAGCGGAAGTGAATTTATCAAATAATCAAAAAGAGTTTCGAAAATCGGAAATTAGAAATACCGAATATTTGAGACATTCAATAAATTCATTGATTAAATTTGAAGAATTAAAAGAAGAAAATTCAATACTTATAAACTTTGAAAACTCAATACATTTGGTTAAATCACATGATGCGGAATCTAAATCGATAACTTTGATTAATGAACCGTTGCAACCATATTTACAAGCTGCTAAAAAAGGCAGGTTTAAAGATAGGGCAACATTTATTTTTCAGAAGACGATACATGGAGTTGATTTTGAAATAAAAATATTAAAAGAAGAAGAATCGTATGTATTGGCTGTTAAGCAACCGAATGAAATTGAATTGAGAGATTTAAATAATAATCTTATAAAACAAAGCACACCTAATCTTTATGATAATTTAAATAGTGGGCTGTACTTTTTTAAAGTTAAAGGAATTAGTAGTGATATTAGAATTAGATTAAAATAAAATGGAAAATAATTTAAGCACCGATAAACAATTAGTCTCCTCAATTAGAAATACTGAGTGGATTGATTTAAGCATAGGCCATAAGTCCTTAAGAACTTCCATTGAAGAGCATATCAATAATGCCTGTGTTTTGAAAAATGACACATCACCAATTATGATTAAAGGTGCTTTTGGAATTGGAAAAACTGCTTCTTTACATTACATGTTCCATTATGCTTGGACTAAACTTGGTGTTCCTGCTTTTCTGATGAATCTAGAAGATGTAATTGCAGTAATTAAACAGTACTTAAGCGATAATAATTTAGAAAAACTACCCAATAAAGAAGTTAGTAAAGTAATTGGTAAAACATTGTCTGCTCAAATCGAAATTCTGAACAATTTTTTACCCGACAATATTGAGGGAAGACAAATTTACTTTCCTTCTTTTGACCAAGACAATCTTACTGAATATTTATCAAAATTTAAACCAGCAAGATTACACACAACAAACAATGGAGAATTCAAAGATGAAGAATTCCCATTATTTGATTACAAAAGAATTAAAGAAGCAGTAATAAGTGAAAATAGATACTTGCTTTTAATAGACGAATTTGAAGCAAAATACCAAGAATTAAAAGGACTGATTGAAAGTTCCGGAGGTGGCATTTTGCGACATTTCTTTGATGATGTCTTCTCTACTTCTTCAACAAACTATTATTGTATTATTGGCAATGGGCCTGCATCTGGCTATGAACTAAATCAAGATTTAAAACAGAAATCAGATAGCAATGCCGCTGAACAAAGAAGGTTATTTGTTAAACAAATACAAATGCCTACAGTTGCATCTTTGTCAAAATCATTTTTGAAAGATTTTCCAAAAGAATACATAAATTTTATTTGGTGGCTTTCTCGTTCAAGACCTGGCCAAATTAAAAAGCTAAAATATAATTTACAAACAATAGATGAATTGAAGGAACATAGTTTCGATGCCTTTATTAGAGAAAACATTGTACTTAAAGACCCTATTGATGATACAGGAGAAGCAAACGTAGTATTTCTAAAATCAGAAATATTCAACGATTATGAGTCATCTTTGCAACTACTAATTAAAGACTCATTAATATGTTTAGGACCTCGAAAAATTACCATTGAAGTTGAAAGTATCAAAAATTTACTTTTAGATGGTAAAGAACTCTTCTCTGTTTCTAAAGATATTATCGATTATGAAACATTGAAAGATGCAATTAAAAAAGACCTAAAAAAAGAAGTCGAATATGCTACTGTAGATTCAGAAAAAATATCTCATTATTTGGACTTAGTTTTGGAATCAATATCCAGCAAAGACAAAAAAATTTGTTTTGGTTTTATTGATAAATCAAATACTGATAAAGCTCTTGTTGACACATTCTTAAACCCATTGTGGAGTGTATTATACGATATGATTACAATTTATGAGGATGAGAATGATTTGAGCATTAAAAAATTACTTGACTTTATTCTAACTCAAAACAAGATAGCTGATGATTATGAAAATATCGACAGGACTTTTAAAAATGTATATGATTTATTTGATATCAATCAACAACATGAAGATAATGTATTTATTCAGTTAAACCTTAAAACAATTAGGGAAGCAATAGAGCAGCCGATAGGAACACCTAAATTACCATATAAATCTGAATCTCTTGATACAAAAATTTCTGAAGTTGATGTTATTGATAACATATTTATTTGGAGTAAGAATGATAAAGAAGAAATTATAGTAATTCCAGATTACGACAATGAAAACTTATTAGAATTATATATTGAAAATCTAAAAGCATATTTTAAGAACAACTGGTCTGAAAAAAAGAACTATTTTGGAGATGGTGAACTAATTTCAAATGTTGTATATCTTTCTGAAAGCGAACAAATAAAAGAATTTAAAGAGTGGCTTTGTTATGCTGACGGCAAAGAAGAGCTCCCTTATAAATTAAAACGATTAGATGTTAAACATATTGATTCTTATCAAATTCACAATAGTCAACGAATTTCGGATTTTATTTCTTCCGTGACTAAAATTGCTACAATTGGCTTATTTTATGATGATATAAAAAGTGATAGTATAAGAGAATTCTCAGACAATCAAATTGTTATTCGCATAGATAGTATTGTGGAATTGTTATTAAACAAAATTCAAAAATCACCTTGGACAGAAAGTAAACAAACAAGAAGAACTATAGAATATTATAAAGATTTATTATTGATTGGTGAAAACAGCGTGTTTCATCAAATTGCAATAGAAGCTAAGAATGCCTATAATAATGAGATAGAAAAATATGTGTCCGACATTGAACAAGTTAGAAACCATAGCTACTCTATTAAGTTAAATGATAAAGACAATCTTGAAACAGTTTTCAGTTCTCAAAGCCGGCGATTTATTAGTTTATCTCTTGCCCAAAATGTCATGCTTAATGAAAAGTTTTTGGATATATTAAGCAACATACAAGAATTGAAATTGTATCCTGATGATGACAAAGTTGATTTATCTCTAATTGGCTTTAATGGTTTCTTGAAAAAATTCAAAAATGACTTAAATCGTTTTATTGAGGATTTTCATCAAACTGATAAGGTTACTAAAGGGATTATCAAATACCTTAATCTAATTTCTGAGTATTCAGATATCAAGACAGTTAATGAAATAATCGATTTATTAGAAGACGAGAATTTACTTTATAAATCATACCTAAAATATATTGGAGTTTCAAGCTACAAAAATTATTTTTTTGATGGATTATTTATAAATATCCTATCTCATAAAGTTGAAGATTCTGAAAATTTTAAAAAAACCTTGTTATCTCAGTTAGAAGCAAAAAAAACGGAATTGCGAGAGCTGAGTACAAACTTGTTGGACATTTCTGAAAACCTAAAAGATTTAACAGGAAAGAAAGAAGAATTCATTGAAGTCAATGAAATTGATAATTTTTATACTAAAATTATTATACCGTTCACAATCTACATTACAGAAAATTTTAGTATATCAAACTTAATTATTGGTTACTACATCAACTCAACTATTCAAAAAAAGATAAACACGATTAAGGAATTTATCTCTGATGCAAAAAAGCTTGAAAACTCTTTACAAACGTATAAAAGTAAGATTCAAGAAAAGCAAAATGTGATTAATGAATTATATAATCTTGATTCATTGAACACGAAACTTTTCAAAGAAAAATATTCAACTCCAAGAAATGATAATTATTTGTATTCAAGATTGTTTGTCGAATCATTTAAAAAGTTAGGTGGCGGGGATACCTTTGACAATATTTTTCAAAAGAAATACAAACCGGCTGAATCTTTTTGGATTAAAAATGACGATATCAAAGCATTTCAAGACACTCTTAAATCTTCGTTTGAAAATACTCTTCCCACAATGGATGAAATAATTGAAAATCTAAAAAATATCTCAGAGCAAATTGAGAATGTCAAATCTATGGAGCGCAATATATTGAACCTAATTAAAATTGAAGACAATGAGTAAG
>CAYTKX010000070.1:0-4288 GCA_964438495.1 uncultured Staphylococcaceae bacterium | reverse complement strand
TCATTAAAACATTTAAGATATTATATAAGCCAACAGTGTAATCATAAAAAAAGGTGGAAAATGCATTGTTAACGGTGTAAAAATCACTTAAATTACGATTGTAGTCCCATTTAACATAACTTATATCAGCGCTTTTTAAAGTCCTAGAAACATTTTCAATAATAAAAGTTTGCACTTCTTTAAGTGCTAAGTTAAGGGCATATTGAAAGCGGCCAGTACTTGGGGTAATGCCGGGAATTTGAATAACCCATTCAGGATGATTTTTAAATATATCACTATCTTTACTCACCATCTCTGGTTCAAACCATAACCCAAACTTCATTTCTTTTTTACGTGCGTAATCACTAAGACCTTTTAAGCCATGCGGTAACTTTTTATAATCAATTTCATAATTACCAAGCCCTGTGTAATCGTTATCGCGATTTATAAACCAGCCGTCATCGAGGACGAATAGTTCAATTCCTAAAGTACTCGCCTTATTAATTAACGCTTTTATTTTTTGTTCATTAAAACTAAAATACGTTGCTTCCCAGTTATTAAGTAAAATTGGCCGCGCTTTTGTTGCATACTCTTTTCTTACAACATGGTGTTTAATAAAGTGGTGAAAGTTATGGCTTACGCCATTTTCCCCCACTTCACTAAACGTTAAGATCGCAAACGGGGTGATAAAGACTTCATCTTCCTTTAAAGTCTTACTAAAAGTTTCATCGTTTATTCCGTGATTAATGCGTAAATTATTATAAGCATTGCGTTCAATTGTCGCTTTAAAAGGACCGCTATAAATTAAGTTAAAGCCATAAGCTTTGCCAACATTAAGCGATGTATCTTTACCTAAAAGAAGAAAGAACGGATTATGACGATTACTGCTTGGTCCAGCAAGGGTACTTATTTCAAAGGTTCCCGGATTAATTTTAGTCCGTACCGGTCTAATTTCATTCGCCCAAGCGCCAAAAGTATAATAGACGTCATATTGATTATTCACCATATCAAGATTAAAACTAGCGACTTTTAATAGTTTTGCCGTACTTTTTGTTACGACGACCCGCCGAGCAATAACATTTGCCGCTTCAAAGATTAAATAATCTAGTTTAATGACGGTTTTGCTTATTTTATCTTCTAAAACTACGTAATAATAACGATCAAAGTCTTTAGGGATCGGTAAACTATTTTTCGCTAAGTCTTCTTTTTTACCTTCCCCATGTTCAATTACGATAAAGTCACTTACAAAACCAAGATCATGTTCAAGTAAGATACTAGGTTTCCGGTAATCACCTTTGCCAATAGTAGATACTTCTAAATTAACAAAGTCAAGACTATATTTACTGTCGGGCTCACCACTATAAATAGTTGAGGTGCCAAGCATATTTTGTTGCTTGTTTTCGAGGACACTAAAGTCTTCTTCATCACTTAAAAGTGCGCCATAATATAAGTTTTCTAAATGGCCATAGGCATTTACTTTTAAGACGTATGATGTGTTTTTTGTTTTTAGATGGATATATCCTTTTTCCATACGTTAATTTTAACATAGAACGAAAAGAAATAAAGGCGCGCACGAAAAGGGAATTAATTTGTTAAAATATAACCATGAAACATCCACTAAACTTTAATTGGCTCTTCATCAAGGATTTCCGTGATGAATACATTAATAAAACCCCAAACAGAGCGGAAATTGTGCATATTCCGCATAATATGGTCGATTTCCCCTTTAATTATTTTGATGAAACAATTTTTGATGTTGTCGGTACGTACTTTAAAGAGTTTACTTTAAACGAACTAAAAGACGGTCAATTAGTCATTTTACGCTTTGAAGGTATCAATAACGCTTATGACTTATATGTAAACGGTAAACATGTTGGACATTTCTCCCGTCCCTATATGGAAGAAAACATCGATATAAGTAAGTTTGTCACTGTTGGTAATAATAAACTGGTCGTAAAAGTGGATGGCACGCATAACGTTAACGCCCCACCTTTTGGCAATACGGTCGACTTCTTCCCTTTTAGCGGCATTTACCGTGAAGTAAGTCTTTTGATTCATGAACCACTGGCCCTTTTAGCGTTACATATTGATGCCCGCGCTGACGGAAGTATCAGTCTAAAACCTGAAATACGTAATCTTCATAATGAAGAATACACTTTAACGTATGAAGTATTCGCTGATAAAGAATTAATAGCGACAAGCTTTGACGATAACTTTAAAGTAAACGCCCCCCGTCTTTGGTCTATCGATGATCCTTTCTTATATAATTTACGCGTTACTTTAAAAAGTAAAACGAATAAAGAATATTACGGCTTTACCTTTGGATTCCGTGATCTTTTCTTTAAAAGTGATGGCTTTTATTTAAACGGAGTTTTAACTCCCCTTGTTGGTTTAAATCGTCATGAAACATTTCCTTATCTTGGGGGAGCCGCGCCAAGCTATCTCCAATTTAGTGATGTCGTCGCCCTTAAAAACTTAGGAGTAAATTATGTCCGCGCCTCGCACTATCCGCCAAGCCGCCATTTTCTTGATGCTTGTGACTATTTAGGGCTTTTAGTCATTAACGAAATACCAGGATGGCAACATATTGGCGACGAAGCGTGGCAAGCGATTCATTTACAAAACATTGAAACGATGATTAAGCGTGATTATAATCATCCTAGTGTTATTGCCTGGTCAATAAGAATTAATGAATCAATTGATCATCCCGTGTACGCTAAAGGGCAAAAGCTTGCTAAAACACTAGATTCTTATCGTCCGACAACTGGAACGCGTAACTTTGCCCATAGTGAACCCCTTGAAGACATCTACTCTTATAATGATTTTAGTCATGACGGGACAAATAAAGGTTTAGTCGCCAAACGGAGAATAACGAAAACGAAAAAACCATATATTGTCAGTGAAAATAATGGCCATATGTATCCGACAAAGCCATTTGATAATCCGCTTATTTTAGAAAGTCATGTTAAAAGACATTTAAAAGTGCTTGATGGCTTTTTTAAAGATAAAGAAATTGTTGCGATATCGCCATGGTGTATGCATGATTACTATACGCATAAAGAATTTGGTAGTGGCGACAAAATTTGTTATCACGGCGTGTTAGATATATATCGTAACTATAAACCCGCCGCCTATGTCTATCAAAGTAACTTCACAAATATTCCTACCCTTTTCCCCGTGTTTCGGGGTGATAACGGCGACTTACCGGAAAGTCGCTTATATAAAACAATGGTCTTAAGTAACGCTAGTTACATCGATTTATATAAAGATAATAATATTATTAAAAGATATTATCCACGCACTGACCTTTATCCTTATTTACCAAATGCCCCCTTTATTATTGATACATTCATTAATGAGAATTTTAAAAGTGACATTAAAATAAGTAAAAAAGACCGCAAAATTGTCGCAAAACTATTAAATTATGCTGCTGTTAATAATTTTGACCGGCTCACGCTTTTGATGAAACTTCGCTTACTGCGTCTTATTATAAAATATCGCTTAAAACGCGAAGACTTAGTAAACCTCTGGTCTTTAAATATTGCAGGCTGGGGTGATAAATCAAGTGGTTATGAGCTTATTGGTTATGATAATGATCATAAAGAAATAGCGCGCGCTACTTTAAAACAAACGACAAATACAATATATAACATTAGTCTTAGTAAAGATGAATTACGAAACGGGGAAACGTATGATATGACTTCAGTGCATATTGAAAGTAATAGCCCGTTCCGTAATCATTATGACTTTAGTCCGGTCCATATAACGGTCGAGGGACCGCTTACCCTTGTCGGACCAAGTGTGCAAACCTTACACGCAGGCACTCTTGTTCTATACTTTAAAAGCACATTTAATAAAGGAAGTGCTACAATAACTATCAGTGTGCATGATAAAAAACAATCATTTACAGTAAAAATATTATAGAAAGGAGCAAAAATGGCCGAAAAAAATCTCGCACTTTTAATTGACGCCGAGAATATCTCACCAGATTATATGTCAATTATTCGTGATGAAGCCAATAAACATGGCAATTTAAGTTATCGTCGCATTTATGGTGACTGGGCAAGTAGTAACCTTGGCAAGTGGCGCTCTAAATGTATTGAGTATAACTTAGAACAAATTCAGCAAGTATCATACGTCAGTGGGAAAAGCACTAGTGACTTCACCCTCGTAATTGATGCCATGGATATATTATACGCTGACCGTGTTGAAGGCTTTGTCCTTGTAAGTAGTGATAGTGATTTTACAAGACTCGTTAGTCGCTTACGCCAAAACAATAAGTTTATTATTGGGATGGGTGAAAGCAAGA
>CAYTKX010000069.1:0-4417 GCA_964438495.1 uncultured Staphylococcaceae bacterium | reverse complement strand
TCTTTCAAAATCCTGACTTTGTCTATATAGAGGAATCCCATTCGCAAATTTATCAACGATGACTTGAGATAATGTTAATGTTAATATGAAATTAGGGTATAAAAACTTTGATATTAAGAAAGCAAATTCTAAGATAGCTAATATAATATTTAAAAACGTTGATTTCCGGCCAGAGGGTTCGAAAGTCTCAGCGCTAATTTAAATTTTTATACAAAAAGTCAGAAAAATGATGCAATTCACTCGCATCAACTAAAAAATGTGTTGTAATATGGTCTCAGTAAGACGGTTTTGCGTAGCAATTCACTCGCAGTAGCCTAAAATGTGTAGCATTTTGCTCACAACAACACATTTTGAAATTAATTAATGCTGCCTAAAAGGGCGGCATTTTTATTTTTATACCACCGATTATGATTTATTTAATTTATACCTCAATTATATACTAAAGATTGATATTTGTAGTTAGGCCAGTGGCGTACAAATATAATAAATTTTACTAATTTTCTATAATTATAACTACTAAACAATTAGTTTACTGGTAATTCTTTCAAAAAGCTCATAATAATGCTATAATATAGAAAATATGTGTTCGATGAAAGTGCAAATAAATAATTGATTAAATAATAAGTTTAAATGTATTAAATAGGGGTGAAATGAATATGAAAAAATTAACAGAAGAAGATGTTAAATTTAGGTATATTGATCCAGCAATTGAAAACATTGGTTGGAGCAAAACTCAAATCAACAAAGAATATTACTTTACGGATGGTCAAATAAAAGTATCAGGGAAAAAAGTGAGAAGAGCAAGAGGCAAGAAGGCTGATTATCTTTTGAAGAGTAAACACGGAGAAATCCCACTAGCAGTCATTGAAGCAAAAGATTTAACCCAAAGTGTTGGTGCAGGTATGCAACAAGCAATTGAATATGCGCAAATACTGGATATTCCTTTTGCTTATTCATCTAATGGTAATGGCTTTTTAGAGCATGATTTTTTTACTGGAAAAGAAAGAGAACTCAAATTAGATGAGTTTCCATCAGAATCTGAGCTTTGGGACAGGTATATTAAAGGAAAAGGATTTAATAATGAACAAGAAGAAATCATTTCTGAACCTTATTATTATGCACCATTTAATACGAAGAGTCCTAGGTACTATCAAAGAGTTGCGATTCAAAGAACAGTAGAAACAATCGCTAAGGGCCAAAAAAGAATATTACTTGTTATGGCTACAGGAACAGGTAAAACATATACTGCATTCCAAATCATTCATAGACTTTGGAAACAAAGAAAAGTGAAAAGAGTTCTGTATTTGGCAGATAGAAATATATTAATCGATCAAACGATGCAACAAGACTTTAAACCTTTTGAAGAGGTAATGACCAAAATCAAGGGTAAAGAACTAGACAGTGCTTATGAAATATATATGAGTTTATATCATCAACTTGCAGGCGATGAGAATGAAGAACCATTTAGAGAATTTAAAAAAGACTTTTTCGATTTAATTTTAGTTGATGAAGCACATCGTGGTAGTGCAAAAGAGGATTCACAGTGGCGTAAGATTTTAGAATATTTTTCACCAGCAATTCAAATTGGTATGACTGCAACGCCTAAAGAAACTAAATATATAAGTAATATTGACTATTTTGGTGAGCCTGTTTATACCTATAGTTTAAAACAAGGTATTGATGATGGATTCTTAGCGCCTTATAAAGTGATTCGTATTAACTTAGATAAAGATTTAGAAGGTTGGAGACCATATAAAGGACAAGTAGATATGTATGGTCAAGAAATTGAAGACCGTGAGTATGGTTCTAAAGACTTTGACAAAAAGTTAATAATTGATGATAGAACTAAAGAAGTAGCTAAAAGAATCACCAAGTGGCTACATGACAATGATAGATTCAGTAAAACTATCATCTTTTGTGTAGATATTGATCATGCTGAAAGAATGAGACAAGCACTTGTTAATGAAAATTCGGATTTAGTCAAAGAAAACGATAAATATATCATGCGAATAACTGGTGATAATGATTATGGTAAATCGCAATTAGATTATTTCATTGATCCTTTTGAGAAATATCCAACGGTTGTTACAACATCTAAATTATTAAGTACTGGTGTAGACGTTAAGACCGCTAGACTCATTGTTTTAGATAATAATATTAACTCAATGACTGAGTTCAAACAAATAATTGGTAGGGGAACTAGGCTATATCCAGACCAAGATAAATATTATTTTACAATCATGGACTTTAGAAACGTGACGCGATTATTTGCAGACGATGCTTTTGATGGTGATCCAGTGGCTATTTTTGAACCAAAAGACATTGATGATATCGAAGAACCAAAAGTTACACCGGTTGATGATGCAGATGATGAATTTGTTGAACCAGTAGAAATCATTGGAGACCATAAAAAATTTAGAGTTAATGATGTGGATGTCACTATATTAAGTGAGAGAGTTCAGTATTATGGTAATGACGGGAAATTAATTACCGAAAGTTTAGTTGACTATACCAAGAGAAATATTTTAAATGAATATGCGACCATGGATGAATTTATCCATATGTGGACTGAAGCAGAAAAGAAGACAGCAATTATAGAAGAATTATTTGAACGCGGTGTTTTTCTAGATGCTTTAAGGGATGAATCAAAAACAGATTATGATGATTTTGATTTAATTCTTCATATTGCATATGATAAAAAACCTTTAACCAAGTCTGAAAGAGTTAAGCATGTTAAAGATAAAGGTTATTTAGATAAATATAATGAAATATGTAGGGAAGTACTTTCTTCTTTATTAGAAAAATATATGGATGGCGGAATTAATGATTTAGAAGATACTAAAATACTTGAAACCCAACCCTTTAGTAATTTAGGTAGTCCGACAAGGATCGCTAAATTATTTGGTGGTAGAACAAGTTATTTGTTAGCAGTACAAGAACTACAACAACAGCTATATAAAACAGCATAGGAGTGAATTAAATTGAGTTTAAATGGATTTGTAAAAACAATACAAAATATCATGCGTGTAGATAATGGTATTAATGGTGATGCTCAAAGAATTGAGCAAATGACATGGCTTTTATTTTTAAAAGTTTATGATACAAAAGAGGAAGATTGGGAGTTTCACAATCCTAATTATGTATCAATTATTCCAGAAGACCTAAGATGGAGAAACTGGGCAGTTGATAATAAAGATGGTGAGTCAAAAACAGGTCAAGAATTATTAGACTTTATAAACAACGAACTATTTCCAACATTAAAAAATTTAGAGATTAATGAAAAAACACCTATTAGACAAGCAATTGTTAAGGCAGTATTTGAGGATTCTAACCAGTACATGAAAGATGGGATTCAATTACGTAAGGTTATTAATGTCATTGATGCCATTAACTTTGATGATCATAAAGAAAAACATGCTTTTGGCGAAATTTATGAAACAGTCTTAAAAGATCTACAAAGTGCAGGTAATGCAGGTGAGTTTTATACACCACGAGCAGTAACTGATTTTATGGTACAAATGATTAAACCTATATTAGGTGAAAAAATAGCAGACTTTGCATGTGGTACAGGTGGGTTTTTAACTTCAACCTTAAAAGAATTAGAAAAACAAGTTAAAACGGCTGAAGATAAACGTTTATATGATGAAAGTGTGTATGGTATCGAGAAAAAACCACTACCTTATTTACTGGCAATCACTAACATGTTAATTCATGATATTGATACCCCACAAATTATTCATGGAAACTCTTTAGAAAGAAATGTTAGAGAATATAAAGACCATGAAAAATTTGATGTTGTATTAATGAATCCCCCATATGGTGGTACTGAAAATGAAATTGTTAAAAGTAATTTTCCAGCTGATTTAAGAAGTAGTGAAACTGCCGATCTTTTTATGTCTGTCATTATGTATAGATTAAAGAAAAATGGTAGAGCTGCCGTTATTATTCCTGATGGTTTCTTATTTGGAACTGATGGGGCAAAAACTGAACTCAAGAAAAAGTTATTAACAGAATTTAATTTACACACAATTGTAAGACTACCTAAGAGTGTGTTTGCACCCTATACATCGATAACTACAAATATATTATTTTTTGATAATGGATCTAAAACAGAGAATGTATGGTTCTATAGAGTAGATTTACCTGAAGGCTATAAAGCATTTTCTAAAACAAGACCGATGCAATTAGATCACTTTAAAGATGCAATAAATTGGTGGGAAAATAGAGTAGAAATTAAAGATACTGATACTGATACATTCAAAGCTAAGAGTTATACTGTAGAAGACTTAGTTAATAGAGATTATGATTTTGATTTATGTGGATATCCTACATTTGAAGAAGAGGTTTTATCTCCTGAAGAAACAATTAGACAATTTCATGAAAGAAGAAATGCTTTAAATGCAAAGATAGATAAGAA
>CAYTKX010000068.1:0-4577 GCA_964438495.1 uncultured Staphylococcaceae bacterium | reverse complement strand
GCAAGTCCTAAGTACTTCTTATTATTCTCAGTCGAACGGGCGACGACACTACCAAGGCTCGCGCCCGCGTATTTACCAATAATACGCGTAATGAAGTAAACGATCCCGACTAATCCAATTGAGGCGAGAGCGTGGAGTTGTAACCGCATCCCACTTAAAACGAAGAATAATGTTAAAATCGGCGGTGAAAAAGCATCAATTTGCCGGAATAATGATTCGTCTGGAGCAATATTAGTGTAGGCCATGCCCATCGCCATAACGCCTAATAAGGGCGAAATGTTTAATAAAGAGGCAACGCCACTAAAGCCAAGCATAAAGGCAACGGCGATAATAAGACGATTATCTTTCGTTCTTTTCGGGGGCGTTACGTAATATAAAAGGAGCCCTAATAAGTAACCAGCGACGATTAAGATTAAGTTATAAAGTAAAGGTAAGGCAATTTGGCCGACATTAATGCCGCCACTTTCTTTACCAGTAATAACCGCCATCGCCACACTAAATAAAATTAAAGCGATCGCGTTATCAAGCGAAACAACTTGTAAAATTGTATTCACAAAGTCGCCTTTTGCTCCCGTTTGGCGAATGGTCATCATCGTACTTGCAGGGGCTGTCGCACTAGCAATTGCCGCTAAAAGTAAGGCTAATTCCCAATGCATTGTAATGCCTGGAATAAAGTTCATCGCCATCATTGCGCCAAAACTAACGGCCATGGCAAGTAAACTTTCAAAAAGGGTGATGATTAAAATCTTCGGTCCACTTTTTTTCAGGATGTCAAATTTAAAGTAACGGACAACACCAAAAGCGATAAAGGCTAAGGCGATATCGGTAATAAAATCCATCCCTTTTCGTAGTTCTTCGGGAAATAATGGCGTGCCCCCTAAAATAAGGGTAGCGACGGGTCCTAAAAGTACCCCGGTCATAATATAAGCAGTAACGTTTGGTAATTTAACAAGTTTTGTAAGACGCGTGAAAAGGAATCCGATAAGTAACATAATCGATAATGTCATTAAGATAGTTGGTACATTCACTTCTTTAAACGGTGATGATAATAAAAAATTGACCATAATAGCCTCCTCACTTAATTTACTATAGTAATTATACAATGATATAACTTATATAACAACTTATAATTTGTTATAATTATATAAGTAAAACTTATAATGGATTTTAAAGGAGAATTAGCATGATAAATGACAAATTGAATACCTTAATCGTTTTAGCTCAAGTAAAGAGCTACACGAAGACTGCTGAACTTTGCCATTTATCGCAACCAGCAGTGTCCCAACACATTAAAGCCCTTGAAGAAATGTATGGCATTAAAATCTTTAAACGGGTAGGCCGTAATTTGATGCTAACTTACGAAGGTGACGTCTTAGTGCGTAATGCGAAACGTTTAATTGCTTTAAATCGTAACATTGAAAAAGAATTAAATAAAAATAAAGGTGGCATCAATAAACTCGATATTGGCATCACTTTAACCGCGGGAGGCTACTTTATTCCCGAAATATTAAATGTCTTTAAGCGCAAATATCCCGAATTAAGATTTAACTTTCACACTGATTACGCAACAAACTTAATTGAACGAATGCGCCTTAATGAATTAGACTTTATTATTGTCGACGGAACCCCGCAAACAACGGAGTTTAATGTCGAATTACTCGTTAAGGATGAGCTTATTATCATCGGGCCTAAAAATCATCCTTTAGCGAATAAAAGTGTCGTAACAACTGAAGAATTAAAGAAAGAAAAGTTTATTTTACGCCATGAAAAGGCTAATACGCGGCTCGCCTTTGAAAATTATTTATTAAATCATCTCGATAATATTGCAAACTTTGATGTGATTTTAGAAATTGATAATACCGCGCTTATTAAGCAACTTATTATTGCTGGTCATGGCTTAAGTGTGATGAGTCGGGCAATTTGTGAAGTAAACCTACGGGTCGGGACTTTAAAAGAAATTAAATTAAAAGACTTCTATTTAGAACGCGGTATTTATCTTGTATACCCAAATGATTTAAAAAACACTGATCTTATTAAAAATATAATTAGCCTTAAGGAATAAAAAAAACACGGTTAACCCGTGTAATTTAGAGAGATTTTCGCCTCTTTTATTGGTAGAGATACTCGGTTTTTAATGCTTCCACTAAATTAGTGATGAGCAATAAAATTTCATCATCCGTATACCGACTTAAGAGTCCTCTTTCCTCTAAACGTAGGGCCTTGATCTGCTCAAGCTTCTCAATTGTTTCAAAGACTAAGCTTTCCATTTGAGGTTCTCCTTTCCGCTAATACCACCGTATTAGATAAAGATATTATAACATAAAGATTAAGAGAGAAAGCACAAATCTTTCTTTCGGATAACATTTGGTAAATAAGACTTCATGTTTGGTATGTAGTAAGACGATATTCACCCCAAATTTTTATTAATTTAATAACTTCATCATTTGTTGGACGTAGTAATTTTTAAATTCTTCATCATTAAAGGTAGCGCTTAAGCCTTTTTTACCTTGCATTAATTGTAAAAGCATCGGGGCGGCACCAGTGGCAAAAAAGATAGTGTAACGGGCATAGATTTCTTTTGGGTTATCACTATCGACTAATTTAGCGACATGTTCATAGACAAGTTTCGTAAATTCGTTATCGCTAAAAAAGGCATTAATTAATTCAGAAGTCGTTAATTCTTCCCGGTCAAAACTATAAAATAAATATTTTAATAATCCAGCATTTTCAACCGTAAAATCATATATTCCGTTAACAATGTCTTTTAAGAAATCTTCAATTTTCATTCCTCTTTCTAATTTATACATGTAAAAGGTTAAGACCGCTTTTAAGTCACTGATGACGTCATCAATAATGACTTTAGTTAATTGATCTTTACTGCCAAAATGATAGTTAACGGCAGCGATATTAACATGTGTCGCGTCCGTTAGTTCTTTAATTGTAAAACCACCTTGTTCTTTAATAAGTTCCCGCGCTTTGGCAAGAATTACATCTTTAATGTGTTCTTTTCCCATGAAAACCTCCTTAAAATGCAATTTCAAATAATATTTATATATCTATTTTGCCACATATACATTATAATGTAAATAGATATTTAAAACGTGTATTTGAATAAACGATAGAAAGGGGGAAATGATGCTTTATATCGTAACTGGTGCTACTGGTCATTTAGGCAACACCGTCATTAAAAAGTTAACGCTTGAAGGACATAGCGTCCGCGCTTTAGTGTTAAACGGTGAAAATACGAGCATGCTGCAACACTTACCAAATGTAGAAATCATCTACGGTAATGTTTTAGATTATGAATCACTGATCCCGCTTTTTCAAAATATTCATGGCCACACCGAAATTTGCTTAATTCACACTGCGGGTATTATTTCCATTAGTGAACGAAAACCAAAACTAATGCAACGGGTTAATATTGAAGGAACGCAAAATATGATTCGCCTTGCCAAAGCCTTTGCCGTAAGCCACTTCATCTACATTTCTAGTGTCCACGCGATTCCGGAACCCGAAACCGATACCTTAATTAGCGAAACTATGACTTTTGATCCCTCTTTAGTCATTGGCGCCTACGCAAAAACGAAAGCAACAGCGACAAAATACGTCATTGAAGCATTAAATGACGGTTTAAGTACGACAATTATTCATCCAAGTGGCATCATCGGCCCCTATGACTTTGGCAAATCACATATGACGCGCTTATTTGAAAGTTATTTTAACGGGAAACTTAACGCCCGGGTTAACGGGGAATATGACTTTGTCGATGTGCGTGATGTCGCAGAAGCCATTTATAAGGCTAGTTTACTTAAAGCACAAGGCCCTTATATTATAAGTGGCCATAAAATCGACCTTAAAACATTATTTGAAGAAATGCGCACAATTGCCGGCTTTAAAACAAAACCAGTCGTCTTTGCGCGCTGGTTTGTTAAAATCTTTCTTCCAATCTTAGAAAAAAGTGCCGCGAAACGCAAAAAAACACCGCTATTTACGCGTTACTCTTTATATACGTTAACGAGTCACTGTAACTTCTCCTATGAAAAAGCTAGTAACGACTTAAATTATAAGCCGCGTGATGTACAAAGGACGATTGAAGACACCGCGCTTTGGCTAATTGAACAAAAACGGGTGAAAAATAAAAAGTCGATCCGTTATATTTTAAAGAAACTTAAGATGCTTTAATTTATCTTAATTATATATATAAGGGTGGGTGCGTTGTTGCATACATCCTTTTTTCTTACGTCACTTGGACTAAAATGAAATAAAGGATAAAAGATTATGGCAAAAGAAAATAAAGCATTACAAATAATCCACGACGAAATATTAAGTGATCCGC
This sequence comes from uncultured Staphylococcaceae bacterium, assembly GCA_964438495.1. GTDB lineage: Bacteria > Bacillota_I > Bacilli_A > RFN20 > CAG-826 > UBA1361. Next base: position 241 of record CAYTKX010000068.1, on the reverse strand, counting down.
AAAATAGGGCATTTATCGATGCCGGGCAAATGCCTTTATACCAAGTTTCATTAACTGCAAAAATTATCATTATCGGTCAAGCTCCCGGTAATGAAGCAATGCTAAAAAGAAAAGTGTGGGCGGATAAATCAGGAGCGCGGCTAAAAGAGTGGCTTAATTTAAGTGACGACATCTTTTATGACGCCTCAAAAGTAGCGATTTTACCGCTTGATTTTTTCTATCCCGGTAAAGGGAAAAGTGG
>CAYTKX010000067.1:0-4635 GCA_964438495.1 uncultured Staphylococcaceae bacterium | reverse complement strand
AATTTCTTTGTTTGCTAAAATGCGTTCAATTTCTAAAATACGGCTTTCAATATTAGCTTGTTTATTACGAGCGGCATCATAGTCAGCGTTTTCACTTAAGTCGCCATAACCGCGCGCTTCTTCAATTTCTTTTAATACTTCAGGCCGTTCAACATTGACTAAATTACTTAATTCTTGTTCTAATGCTTCAACCCCTTCTTGGGTTAGTGTATATTTATCGATCATTTTAAAATCTCCTTTACATACAAGTGCGTTGCTATTATATCATAATACTTAAGTGATAACCTAATATTTTGAAATAATATTATTCTTCGTCTTCGTCTTCTTCTAATTCACTTTCGTAAGCGGCGAATACTTCTTCGATTTCACTTATTTCTTTACTATCTTCAATGTAATCTAAAGTGCCATCTTCGTAGTAGCGGGCATACATTACTTCTTCATCATTTTCTTCATCATAGAAAAAGACATAGTTCGCTCCGCGTTTTTCATTTGTAAAGGTAAAAAGAATGACAAACGTCCTTTCTACTCCTTCTTCGTCCGTAATGGTAATTAAATCGTTTTCTTTCATCTTCATTCCCTTCTTTGCCCTAAATAGTTCATTAAGATGTATTTAGCGGCTACTTCATCAATTTTTTTACTTATTTGTTCTTTTTTATACCCGAGCGCTCTTAATTCTTCATAAGCTTCAATCGTTGTATACATTTCATTAACAAGCACGACTGGCGGTGAACCGTCTTGGAGCAAATCTTCTTTAAACCGTTCACTGCTAAGCGCTCTTTCCCCTTTGGAACCATCGATATTTAAGGGATAGCCTAAGACGATAAGTTCAATATCTTCTTTAGCGCAGATTTCTAAAACATGCGCTCTTGCTAATTTATAGTAAAAGGGCGGAAACTCATAGTTTTCATAGGCAACCGCTAAAGTTTTTTCACTATTAGTGATCGCTATACCAAGGGTCTTGGTTCCTAAATCTAAACCGAGAATTTTACCCATTAGCACCTTGCTTAACAAGGGCAATAAGCTTCGTAAGTTCAGGCTTTTCTTTAAGGGAACCGTTAGCGAAATCATTTCTGCCCCCACCTGAACCACCATAGGCCTTTGTTATTTCTTTCATAATTTTATTGGCGTTTAATGTTGTAGTTAGTTTTTTACTAAGACTTATAAGTATTGCCTGTTGATCATTTATTTCACTAACAAAAACAATGACAGCATTTTGATCTTTACTGCGAATATGGTCGGCAATAATTCCTAATTCTTCACGGCTTTTTTCACTCACAATTTCCACATAGTAATGTAAGTCGTTTACGTTTAAAGGTTGTAAGGAGAAAGCATAATCTTGTAAGGCTTTAGCAATTTGCTTTTGGACAATACTTTCTAATTCATTTTTAGTCGCTAATAAAGTACGTAAAGTCGGAACCACGTCTTTTGTCTCTTTTAAGTTTAAAAGTTCACTAGCGTGATTTACCGTATATTGATATTCTTTTAAGTATTCATATGCTTTTAAGCCGCTAAGCGCTACAATGCGACGGACACCACTAGCGACACTGCCTTCACTAGTAATAACAAAAGCACCGATTTCACTACTATTTTTAACGTGCGTACCTCCGCATAACTCAATCGAAACATTTTCATACATTACAACGCGGACTAAGTCGCCATATTTTTCCATAAATAAAGCTTTCGCCCCGAGTTTTTTCGCTTCTTCTAACGTCATAAATTTAATTGTTAAAGGAATCGCATCTTTCACATACTCATTAACAATTGCTTCAATGCGCATTAATTCATCTTTTTTAATACGACTATTGTAATTGAAGTCAAAACGTAAATAATCAGGACCAACATAACTTCCCATTTGCGAGACTTCAGGTCCTAAAACATCATTAAGCGCGCGGTGTAAGAAATGAGTGGCGCTATGATTTAAAGTAATCGCTCTCCGGTTAACGCCGTCAATTTCTAATGTTAACGTATCACCAACAGCTATTGTTCCATACTCAATCGATAAATGATGTAAATGTTGACCGTGCGGTGCTTTCGACATCGCATCAACTTTAGCGTTAAATTCTTCACTAAAAATCGTACCAACGTCACTTACTTGACCGCCACTTTCACTGTAAAATGGCGTTAAGTCAAAAACAGCACTTACTTCATCGTTTGCACTTTTAACACTGACGCCATCTTTAAATAAGCCGATAACTTTTGCCTTTAAAGAATACGTTTCTTCAACGAATTTTGATGGAGCCGTAAACTTTAAAAGGTCAGCGCTTTGTAAACTCATGCTTGCAATATTTTTGCGCGCGTTACGGGCTTTTTCACGTTGCCCTTCAAGAAGTTCATTAAATAAATCTTCATCCACAGTCGCATTTACTTCACTTGCCACTTCTTTAGTGATTTCAAGCGGGAAACCAAACGTATCGTAAAGCTTAAACGCAAGTTCACCCGACACAACTTTACTTTCACTTAAAGCATTCCGTAAAAGTTCTTCGCCATGCGTAAGTGTTTTTAAAAAGCGTTCTTCTTCGGCTTTGATTTGCTTTGTAACATATTGCTCTTTCGCTTTAATGTATGGGTAAAATTGTTCCATGATTTTAATTACACTTGGTACGAGTTTATATAAGAAAGGTTCGTTCACGCCAAGCTTTTTAGCGTAGCGAACGGCTCTTCTAAGCACTCTACGTAAAACATAGCCACGACCCTCATTTGCAAAGCTTGCCCCGTCACTAAGCGCAAACGTTGTCGTTCTTATATGGTCAGCGATAACACGGTAGGCAACAACATTTTCCTTATATTTGGTGGCGGTAAGTTTTTCAATTTCTTCTAATATTGGTAAGAAAAGATCAGTTTCAAAATTGCTTGGTGTTTGTTGTAAGACACTTGCAATCCGTTCAAGGCCCGCGCCAGTATCAATATTTTTACTTGGTAATTCTTCATATGCATCGCGCTTTACACCGGCTTTGGCGTTATATTGACTAAAGACAATGTTCCAAATTTCTAAAAAACGATCATTATCAACATCATCTTCTAAAAGTTTAGTGCCTAAGCCTTCTTGGTCAAACTCTGCTCCTAAATCATAAAAGATTTCGGTGTTCGGGCCACATGGGCCTTCACCAATTTCCCAAAAGTTACCAACATTAGCGATGACGTGTTTTGGGTCAACGCCGCAACTAATCCATAAGTCGCGTGTTTCTAAGTCACTTGGGTGATAAGTAAAATATAATTTTTCTAGCGGTAAAGCCAAATAGTCTTTACTTGTTAAAAATTCAAAACCCCAAATAATTGCTTCTTTACGGAAATAGTCACCTAAGGAAAAGTTGCCAAGCATTTCAAAAAAGGTATGGTGGCGATTTGTTTTGCCGACGTTTTCAATATCATTCGTGCGAATACTTTTTTGCACATTGACAAGGCGTCTTTCATTACTTACTTTCGAACCATCAAAATATTGTTTAAGGGCCGCAACCCCACTATTAATCCATAATAATGTTTTATCATTAACGGGAACTAAGCTTGCTCCTTCAATAATTGCGTGTTTTTTGCCTTTAAAAAAAGATAGCCACAACGTACGAATTTCATTACTTGTTAAGTTTTTCATATAACTTCTCCTATATTAAACCTATGCAAGGAACGACATTCGCCGCGGTACCATCCTATATTCATCTTTTTGATGCGCTTAATTAGTTCGTAACGTGAATTAGCCGGCGATGATTAGTCGCTCTAAGGAAGTGGCCTATTTTACTTTTGTGTTACTTTCACCTTTTTAACACTCGCTATAATCGTAAAACTTCGTTTCCGTATCGATTTCGTTAATATTATATCATAAGTTAATATTTAATTAACTTTAATCTCTTGAAAATAAATGTCACCAATAATGGCGCCTCCTAAACAAATATCTCCGTCATAAAAGACAGCGGCTTGCCCCGGGGTGACCGCAAAATAAGGTTCTGGAAACCGTAAATAAACGCCATTTTCATCAGTGTAATATGTTGCTTTTAAATCTTTTTGCCGGTAGCGGAGTTTAACTTTAATTTCGGTGCCACTTTTTAAAGGGCTATTAATAAAGTTAACATCGCTTAACATAATTTTATCGCTTTTTAAGTGCGTATCATGGTCATCATTTGCGACATATAAAATATTATTTTTCACATCTTTTTTACATACATACCAGCGTTTATTTTCACTATAATCTTTAAGTCCGCCAATCCCTAAACCGCGTCTTTGCCCTAAAGTATAATAATAAACACCGACATGAGTGCCGATAACTTTATCTGTATTAATATCTTTAATAACCCCATTTTGCGCCGGGATATAATTTTTTAAAAACTCGCGGAATTGCCGTTCGCCAATAAAGCAAATTCCCGTGCTATCTTTTTTTTGCGCCGGTGTTAAGTTAAGTTTTTCGGCAATCGCTCGCACTTCACTTTTAGTTAATTCACCCAGCGGAAAAAGTGTCTTATCGAGCTGCGCACTTGATAATTGACTCAAAAAATATGTTTGATCTTTATCGCGGTCTTTACTTTTTAGCATATAGGAAACACCGTCTATTACTTCTTTTTTTGCGTAATGACCCGTAGCGATATAATGAAAGCCTAAACTTTCCGCCCATTTAAGAAAGGCATCAAATTTAATGTATTTATTACAAAA
>CAYTKX010000066.1:0-4738 GCA_964438495.1 uncultured Staphylococcaceae bacterium | reverse complement strand
GTGCTAAAGGAGGATGTATGCGGTATCGTAGACGAGAATTAATCTTAAAATATACAGTTGAATTATTTATTAAAACCGCACAGCCTGTCGGTTCTAAATCATTACTAGAAAACTATAACTTAGACTATAGTAGTGCGACGATCCGCGCGGAAATGAACGCCCTTGAACAAGCAGGATTTTTAGAAAAACCGCACACGAGTGCTGGCCGCGTGCCGTCAAAACTTGGCTATGAATTTTACGTCGCAAACTTAAGAGAACGTGTCGTTAGTGATAACATTCGCCAACAAATCCAAACCATCGTTGAAGAACGAACAAAAAGTGTGGAAGAAATTATTAATCAAACGTGCGAAATCTTAAGTCAAATGACGAACCTCGTAAGCGTCTCCCTTGGTCCAAAGATGAATGGCGAAGTGCTCAAAAGTATGCATATTGTCCCGCTTGATGAAAGTAGCGCGACCGCGATCTTTGTCACTAACCAAGGCTATGTTGAACATAAAACATTTATTATTCCGCCTAATAGTAGCATTGCGGAAATAACGAAAGTAACCCAAATATTCAATGAACGGTTAGTTGGAACAAAAATTAGTGAAGTAAGTGCCAAAATGGATTTATTAAGACCCTTACTTAAAGAATACGTCGTTGAACAAGAAGTACTCGCTAATGCGTTTACTGAAGCGTTCATCCGTTATGCCCGTGATCGCTTAAGCTTATACGGGAAAGAAAGTTTATTAGAACAACCCGAATTTATTAATGATAGTGAAAAACTGCGGAAACTCATCGCTATTCTGGATGACCCGCAAAAATTACGGCAATTAATAAGTGGTGATGATGAACTTAATGTAAATATTGGTGATAGAGATGAAGACTTAAGTTTAGTAAGCACTAATATCCAACTACCAGGTGACCAAGTGCGACAAATTGTCCTCGTTGGTCCGAAAAGAATGGACTACAACAGCGTCTTATGGGCGCTTGAATATGTGACCGATGAACTAGAAAAGTACTTTGAGATAGAAAGAGAGATAAACGATGAGTGAAGAAAAAAAGAAAGTGGAAAAAGAATTATCACCACGGAAAAAACATCAGCAACAAATCCAAAAATTAGAAGAAGAAATAAGTAAATTGCAAACTGAAGTTGGTGAATGGAAAAATAAATTCATGCGTGTCCTTGCCGATATGGATAACGCGAAAAAACAAAACGCCCGCGATCAACAATATTACTTAAAATATCGGGCCGTTCCCTTCATTGAAAAACTATTACCGTCCCTTGATATATTCGGGGCAGTCTTACGCAATGAAGTTGAAGACCCAGTATTAAAAAACTACTTAATTGGCTTCCAATACGTTTATAGTCACATTATTGAAGCCTTAAAAAGTGAAGGGCTTGAAGAAAAGATTGTTAAAGTCGGTGACGCCTTTGATGAAAACTCAATGCATGCCCTTGAAGCAGTATATGACGAAAGTGTAGCCCCCAATACGGTCTTAGAAGTGCGCAACAACACCTTTATGTTCCTTGATCGCCTTATTAGACCCGCTCAAGTTACAGTTTCGACTAATATAAAAACTGAGGCGGAAGATGATGAATCGAAAGATCCTTCCACCTTAAATTAAATAAATTAAAAAGGAGAAAAAATATAGTATGGCAAAAGAAATTATTATCGGTATCGACTTAGGTACCACCAACAGTGTCGTTAGCTATCGCCAAGCTGACGGGCAAATTAAAGTTATTCCGACCCCAGAAGGCAAACCAACAACGCCGAGTGTTGTCGCTTTCAAGGCCGACGGCGAACAAATAAATGGTGAAGCCGCTAAACGGCAAGCAGTCACTAACCCTGACACCGTCTTAAGTATTAAAAGAAAAATTGGAACAAGCGATAAAATCCGCATCCAATCATTAAAAAAAGACTTTACTCCTGAAGAGATCAGTGCAAAAATCTTAGCCTATATGAAAGATTACGCCGAAAAGAATTTAGGACAAAGTATCGCTAAAGCAGTTATTACTGTTCCCGCCTACTTTAACGACGCCCAACGGCAAGCAACGAAAGTAGCTGGTGAAATTGCTGGCTTAGAAGTTGTCCGTATTATTAACGAACCAACCGCAGCAGCTTTAGCCTACGGTTTAGATAAAGAACATAACGAAAAAATCCTCGTCTTTGACTTAGGCGGCGGCACCTTCGACGTTTCGATCTTAGAAATTGGTGACGGCACCTTTGAAGTTATCGCGACTGCCGGTGATAATCACCTTGGTGGTGACGACTGGGATAATGAAGTTGTCGAATGGATTAAAAAAGAAATTGAACGTGAACACGGCCTTAAACTTAATGATAAAATGGCAACCCAACGCTTCCGTGAAGCGGCGGAAAAAGCAAAAATTGATTTAAGTCAATTACTTGAAACAACGATTAGCCTTCCCTTTATTGGCATGGGGGCAAGTGGTCCCATTAGTTATGAAGGAAAATTAACACGCGCGAAATTCCTTGATCTTACCAAACACTTATTAGCGCGCGTTGAAGAACCAATTCGTCGGGCGTTAAGTGATGCCAAAATTAAGGTGAGTGACTTAGAACAAGTTATCTTAATTGGTGGCTCCACCAGAATGCCTGCGGTCCAAGATTTAGTAAAGAAAATGACTGGTAAAAATCCTAACTTAAGTGTTAACCCTGATGAAGCAGTCTCAATTGGGGCCGCCATTCAAGGCGCGGTTATCGCTGGTGACGTAAAAGACGTTGTCTTACTCGACGTGACCCCACTTACCTTAGGGATTGAAACGATGGGTGAAGTATTAACGCCATTAATTCCGCGTAATACGACGATTCCTACTACGAAATCACAAATCTTCTCGACCGCGGCCGACAATCAACCATCAGTTGACATTGTCGTCTACCAAGGCGAAAGACCAATGGCGCGCGACAATAAATTACTCGGTCACTTCCGCCTTGACGGTATTAAACCGGCCCGGCGTGGTACTCCGCGCATTGAAGTTACCTTTGATATCGACGTTAACGGGATTGTTAAAGTTACCGCGAAAGACTTAGATACGCAAAAAGAACAACACATTACCATTAGTAATAGCAGTGGCTTAAGCAAAGAAGAAATTGACCGTATGATTAAAGACGCCGAAGCCCATAAAGAAGCCGATGAAAAACGGAAGAAAAACGTTGAACTTAAAAACAAAGCTGAACAATATATTAATGATATTGAAAATAGCATGAGTGAAAAAGGTGATACGCTTGAAGCTAGCCAAAAAGAAGCTAGTGAAAAACTTTTAAGCGAACTTAAAGAAGCACTTGAAAAAGAAGATTATGAAACGCTTGAAAAAAGAATCAATGAACTTGAACAAATGGCACAAATGATGCAAAATATGCAAGGGCCAACAAGCGAAGAAGGACAAACGGAAACGCCGCAAAGTGGTGACGACGTTATCGACGCTGATTTCACTGATAAAAAAGAAGAATAAATTAAATTATTAAAGACAATTCGTTTAGCCCCGTTACGCACGGGGCTAATCATTAATTAAGGAGGAAAAATGGCAAAACGTGATTTTTATGAAGTATTAGGCATCACGAAAAGCGCAACGAAAGATGAAATTAAACGCGCATATCGTAAACTTGCCAAAAAATACCACCCTGATATAAACAAAGAAGCAGGGTCGGAAGAAAAATTTAAAGAAGTACAAGAAGCCTATGATATCCTCTATGACGATCAAAAAAGAGCAACTTATGACCAATTTGGCCACGCCGCCTTTGATCAAGCTGGAGGCGGTGGTAACCCCTTTGGTGGGGGCTTTGGTGGCTTTGGTGATGTTGACCTTAATGATATATTCTCAAGTTTCTTCGGTGGCGGAGGCCGTAGTCGGCAAGGCCGGCCAAGTGGACCGCTTAAAGGTAATGACGTCTTAACGCGAGTCCGCATTGACTTTATGGATGCGATTAACGGGACGAAGATTCAATTTAATCATACATATGATAAACCGTGTCCAACGTGTAATGGCCTTGGTGCGGAAGATAAAAATGATATTCATACGTGTTCTAAATGTAGCGGAAGCGGCGTGGAAACGTTTATTCAAGATAGTATATTCGGTCGTGTGCAATCACAAAGAGCGTGTAGTCAATGTGGGGGCAGCGGCAAAACCATTAGTAAAAAATGTAGAACTTGTAGTGGCTCTGGCTATCAAGTGACGAAAGAAAAAGTCGAAGTCAATATTCCAAGTGGGATTGGCGAAGGACAAAAAATTCGCGTTACTGGTAAAGGTGAACGCGGCGTTAACGGTGGGCCAAACGGTGATTTATTCGTCGAAGTCCGTATTAAAGAACACGCAAACTTTAAGCGCGACGGCAATAACATCTACTTAAAAGTGCCGCTTAGCTTCGTCGATGCTGCGCTAGGGATTACGATTGAAGTGCCAACTGTTTACGGCATTGTTGAAGTAAAAGTACCCGCAGGAACGCAACCTGGCGCTATCTTACGCTTAAGTGGTAAAGGCGTTAAAGATGTGCGCGGTAATGTCGGTGATCAATATTTAGAAGTTGAAGTGAAAACGCCGGCTAATCTTAGTAAGGCGCAAAAAGAAGCGCTTGAAAAATATAAAGAAGCGGAACCGAAAAAAGATTCACTCTTTGAAAAATTTAAAGCAAAATTTAAACGCTAAAAAAAGGGGTAAGGAAACTTACCCTTTTTTAAACTTTGGTCGCACAATATGGTAAAATATAACCGGTATATTTATGAGTTATCGATTTTTTGG
>CAYTKX010000065.1:3296-4850 GCA_964438495.1 uncultured Staphylococcaceae bacterium | reverse complement strand
TGGTGTCCCGGGAGCGACTCGAACGCCCGACTTACAGTTTCGAAGACTGTTGCTCTATCCAACTGAACTACCGGGACACAATATATTTAACGAAGCGGTAAACTTGACGGTAACCGGGCTTCGGTAAAAAATGTTTTATTTGCTTTCTGGGCTTCTTCGTCACTTGTAAAGAAAACTTCTTCATCATCTTTATTTTTAAAGATTCGCGATGTCCGCGCGTTAACGACATATGTTTTACTCACTAAATCGTGAAAGGCACGATTATTGTGGGTAATTGTTAAGATCCCGCTTGTTAAGAAAAGGGGAATGAAGAATAAATGGAAATTAAGCGCCGTTTCAATAATGCCAAACACAAGAAAGCGAATAACTACTTGACCTTTTGTTACTTGATAACCTTCTTTATTAACGACGGCAAGGCCGGTCATAAATTTGCCAACACTGCGGCCGTGGCCAACAAATAGGGGAATTAATAACCACGGCACAATTGTACCGATAAAAGAAGATAGCGCGAGATTAATAACGACAAAATCTTTTAATACTTTTTCGGCTTTAACATAGGTCGGATTTTTTTGTAAGTCTAAAAGCGCGACTTGGTAGACACCACGCCACGCTGCATCGCGTTCACTATTACTTAATGACTCGCGGTAGCGGTAAAGAATATTACCTGCTCCGTCATCACTAAAAGTAAATAGCGAAGATTCATCACCCATTTTTAGAACCATGCGGTAATAATCAAAGGATACATCTTCTTTATAATAGGCTGATCTTTCATAAATAAAACCGCTATTTTCAAAAGTGTAAAAATGTTCTAACCTTGATAAATAAATGGTTTCATTATTCGGCTCATTAATATCGAAATGGAGATAGGATGTTTGCTTCGTATCATAATCAAGAAAAAATAGCCCCGAATCTTTGCGTAATGTAAATAAATCATCATTTGCCTTTTTCCCAGCTGCAGAATGAGAATAAATGCCATCAATGCTAATAAAGGCTAAAAGCCCAATTACAAAGACAATAACAATATCGATTAAATAAGCGCTTATGCGTTTACCATAAGGGGCATTAAAGATACTAGGATACGTCCGTTTTGGTTTAACTCTTCTCATAAATTATATAAATTATATCAAATATAAAGTAGATTGCATATTAGTTTAGTCGGTAGACTAAAAGCGAAAAACAAAAAAAAGCCCACTCCGGAGAGTGGGCCTAAACCATTTAGACGTTTTTAAATTGTAATCGGCTTAACCTTACACTGCGACAAAGGTAGCTTCACCAGTAAATGTATCAGTATCGAGGTCTAAGACAGTGACTAATGTAATCTTAATTGTACCAGCGGTTTCAATTACGAAGTTTGCCCCGCCTTCTGCACCAAATGCTACATCCCATCCATCATAAGCTTCAATCGCTGCCATTTTGACTTTAAATTCGCCTTCAACGACTGCAACTTCGACTTCGTATGTGAATTGGATTCCGCCTTCGACGGCTTCTGGTTCACCAACTAAGGTAAGTGGGTTACTATCTTCACCCCATCCACCAACGGCATCACCACGGAGG
>CAYTKX010000065.1:0-3196 GCA_964438495.1 uncultured Staphylococcaceae bacterium | reverse complement strand
TCGCCTTCTTGAATGTCTTCATTAAGGTCTTCTTCTCTAATATGGGTGAAATTAAATTCCATATCTGTATCCCATGCACGGCCAGGAATCTTAACTTTAAATGTACCTAAGTAACCAATTTCAATTTCAATTGAGTAGAGGTTTGAGTCTTCGGCTTTTGTTAAGTAAGAACGGACATCCCAAGCGACACCTTCTTCACCAGCGTCATTCCAGTTGATGTAATCAAGGTCAGTGTTGTTTAAGGCACCGGTAACGTGGAATGTTCTATCATCTGGTTCATATGGAGGATTGAATGTCCATTTTCCATAAATTGATGTGTCTTTTGTAATAGCAGTGTCAAAATCAAATTCTGCACTGTATTCTTCGTCAACCCACCAACCCGAGAAGTCATAATCTTTACGAGCTGCTGGATCATCAGGTCTTGCAACCTTCTTACCGTGTTCAACTTCAACTTCTAAGTAGAACTTACCAAGGTTATCTTCATAGAATTCAACGATGTGTTTTTCGACGACCGGTGGTTCGGAAGTAACAGGTGGTGTACTTGAAGAAGGCTTTGGTTTACAACCAGCAAGTAGCGTTACCGCTAAAGTGGTTACAAAAAACCCTTTAAATAATTTTTTCATAGTTTCTCCTTTTCTATTATTTGCCTAAATGGTTTAATTGGCATAATTTATTATACAACTTGTAAGCGCATACAGTCAAGAATGAAAGCCTTATCGAATGGGGAAAAGATGACGAAATGCCACCTTCTCCCCAACACAATTTACTTACATCTTTCGTTTGCGAAGAATAAAGAGCGCCGTAAATGCTGCGCCTACGACGAGGACGAGGGGAATAGTAATATAAAGCCATAATAATTCGGTTGTTTTCCCCGGTTCACTACTTGTGCCTGGGTCTTCACTTGATGGAGGAATAATAACACCGTCATCATTTTGTTTTAAAATGAGGGTTGTGTTGTTTGTAAGGGTAATTTGTCCATCAATAACCGTGCCGCTATCGAGGGTGCCGGTCGTATCTAAAACGACAGTGTAACCACTATATTCATTAAGACGTAATCTTGCACCGACACTATAGAATAAGACAGTGTAAGTCGTTCCTTCTTCTTTAGCGGTATAGACGATTAAGTTATCGTTATAGGATAATTCGCGTCCATATTCTAAGGTGACATTTCGATCAATTTCCGCTCTAGTTGTGTATTGGAAAGCGGGTGAATTGCGTTTAAGATTAATGAGTTTTTGATAGTTTTCAAAGATGCTTAAGTTCTTAACTTTATCGGCCCATTTAATACTATTTATTTCATATGATGATTGATATGAGTTATAATCAAAATCTTTACTGCGTAATAATTCGCTGCCCGCATGGATAAAGGATACCCCTTGGGCGAGTAAGACAAGCGAATCTGTTTGTAATGATTGTTGGGCTTTAGCGTCATCACTAAACTCACTACCGGCAAGCGTTATTTTATCAAAGAGCGTGTAGTTATCATGCACAGCGGCGTAGTTTATCGTTTGGGTTGGTAGTCCTTTGTGGCCATAAATTTTCCCAAGCATGCCGTCGCGTAATTTGTTTTTAATAATAACCGCGCTATTAATATCGACCGCAGGCATTTGCACCCATCCTTTACGAGGGGTTCGATCGTTAGATACAAAAGCATCACGGATTTGGTCATTAAAGGCCCCAATTCCTGGTACTTTGTGGACATTTGCTTGATGGAACAATGTTGGTTTACGGGAGCTTTGGTCCATATCCCAAGCTTCACCATAAATTAAGATATCACTACGTATTTCTTTTACTTTATCGTAAAGTGTTTGCATGGAAACAGTTGTATGTAAACCCATTAAGTCAAAGCGGAAACCGCCTATTTTATATTCTTTGACCCAAAAGGCAGTTGAATCACGCATATAGCGTTCCATCATAATGCGTTCAGAAGCAGTAACGTTCCCGACGCCACTTGAGTTATCAGGAGAGCCGTCAGTGCCATATCTAAAGTAATACCCAGGTACAAGTTTCGTAAATGAGTGGGCACTAATGCTTGCGACGTGATTATAAACGACGTCCATAATAATGCGAATATCTTCTTTAGCGTATGCTTGGACGACTTGTTTAAATTCACGGATGCGCACGAGACCGTCATGGGGGTTACTACTATAACTTCCTTCGAGGACATCATAGTTTTGTGGGTTATAACCCCAGTTAAAAGATGGATTTAGTTCATCGTTTTGTTGGTCGTAAAAAGGAATGATTTGTAAAGCGTTAACGCCAAGTTCTTTAATATGATCAAAGCCTGTTTTAACAGTAACACCATCTTTGGTAAAGGTTGTTCCTTCTTCAATGAGGCCTAAGAACTTTTTACGATTCGCTTCGGTGCCGTTCCAAGAGGGATCACTAGTTAAATCTGCGACATGTAATTCATAGGGAATAATTTCCGTCGGACTAAGGGTTGGATAATTTACTTCTTCCCAGCCAAGCGGATTAGTTTTACTAAAGTCAACAATCATCCCACGAATTCCGTTAACACCAGCCCCTTTCGCGTAAGGGTCAGTTAATTCAATCGTTCCCGTTGGATGGGTGGCGACAAAGGTATAGTATTTGCCGTGTAAATCACCAGTAACGGTAATTTCCCACACCCCTTTAGTGGCGCGCACAAAATCGTGTTCAACGTAAGTGTCGTCTCCTAAAGTTGCATCAAGGGCAACTGGAGTGCCGCTATCGTAAAGACGTAAGGTTAATGCACTAACTGTTGGGGCCCATGCTTTAAAAGTTGACGCTTCAGGAGTGTAACTAACGCCTAAATCATCACCATCATAAGTCATAGTTTCCGCAAAATAAGGGTCATCAAAAAGACCACTTAAACCAATTATACTTTCCGCAGTCGGACCATCAGCGTATCCTACTTCGACGGTATAGAGCTTATCAAAGTTTGGTTCAAAACTTGCTCCTAAGTCGATGGTAAAGGTATAGTAATAAAATGCTCCGCTATATGTTGGGGTAACGCTTGATGCTTTAACGACACTTTCATTTTCTTTTAAAGTGTAATTTGCGCTTTTATTATTCGTTACCACCTTTACTTTTGTTTTTGAAGTAAAGTAGCTTTCTAGCACTTGGTTACTAAAAGCGTCTTCAATACTTTCATAAACAATGGTATAGTTATCAATTAAATAAAAGTGATAAGCATTTGTTTCTAAGTCAAAAATGT